>JAEZIT010000090.1 GCA_023436495.1 Acidobacteriota bacterium | reverse complement strand
TTCGGAAGGGTCGGAGCAGATCGGTGTACACGGCTCGATCGCGGGCGAAACGATTGATGGGGCCGAGATAGTTTATGCTAATCTATTGGACGAAGGGGAAAAGGTTCGCCATCACCCTGAAAAGCTGGCAAAACGCGTGTTGGAGCTGGCGCGGCGAAGAAAATGACCGCGCCGGAGCCGAAGTTTGAAGCAAAATATGGACGCACCTCAGAAAGAACATAAGCCCTTGGACATCGTAGTACTGGCCGCGGGGCTCGGGACGCGAATGCGTTCGGACCTGGCAAAGGTATTGCACGAGCTCGACGGCCGTCCGCTCATCAACCATGTATGCCGAGTGGCGGCGGCGCTGGCGCCGAGAAAGATATACGTGGTCGTCGGTCATCGGGGCGAGGAAGTCCGGAAGGCCGTGCTGACCGAACTGCCCGAAGCCCAGGCAGTGTTCGTGGTACAGAGAGAACAGCTCGGGACTGGCGATGCGGTGAACGCTGCGCGCGAATACCTTGAGGGCGAAGATTCTACGGTGCTGATCCTTTCCGGCGACGTTCCGATGATACGCGCGGAAACGCTGGGAGCGCTTATCCAGCAGCACAAAAACCATCGCGGGCGCGGCGCGGCCTGCACGCTGCTGACGGTCGTCCTGAAGGACCCGAACGGATATGGACGGATAGTCCGCGATGAGAGTGGTTTATTTGCGAAGATCGTCGAACAGCGTGACGCCAGCGATGAGGAAAAGGAGATACGTGAGATAAACGCGGGAATCTACTGCTTCGAGGCAAATAAACTCTATTCCGCGCTGTCCCAGGTAAGCAACAATAATTCGCAAGGCGAATTCTACCTGACGGACGTGCCGGCGCTTCTTCGCGAAGCGGGTGAGGATGTCGCCGTGTTCCAACATTCGGACGCGCAGGAGGTCGAAGGCGTGAATAATCGCGTACAGCTTGCCGAACTCGAGCGCATGCTGACGCGGCGGACATTATCGCGGCTTATGCTGGATTACGGCGTGACGTTCCTCGATCCGAAAAATTCGTACGTCAGCGAATCTGCGTCGATCGGCCGTGATACGGTCATTTACCCAAATGTGCGAATCGAAGGTGAGACCGTCATCGGCGATGGCTGTACGATACGGAGCGGAACGCGAATAACGAATTCGATAGTGGGGCACGGCGTTACGATCCTCGATAATTGCGTGATCACGGATTCCGAGATCGCCGCGACCTGCACCGTGGGGCCGTTCGCACACCTTCGCGGGCATGCGAAGATGGAGCCGGGAGCGAAGGTTGGCAATTTTGTGGAGTTGAAGAAAACCACGCTCGGCAGCGGTTCGAAGGCGAATCATCTGGCATATCTTGGCGACGCTACCATCGGGGAAAATTCGAATATCGGAGCCGGCACGATCACCTGCAATTACGACGGTAAAAACAAAAATCCGACGACCATCGGCGATAACGTACGGATCGGGTCGGACACGATGTTAGTGGCGCCCGTGACCGTCGGCGACGGCGCAGTTACGGCCGCTGGTTCGGTCGTCATTGAGGACGTGCCGGAGGAATCGTTAGTGGCAGGCGTTCCCGCGAAGGTCAAGAAGAGCCTAAAGCAGCCAAATGCCGAACAGGAGCAGGCTTCGAACGCCGGATAATTACCCGCTAGATAAGTTTGGAGTGACTGAAACCGAGAATCGGGCGATCAAATCTATGTCGAAGAAAGACAGAACAAAAGAGGCGCCGGAGCCTATCACGAGCGAAGAGGCACTTCGAAGGATGAAGAGCTTTTCGGAAAGGAAGGAGAGATTCGTTGCCGCTATCAAAAAGAGCGAGAATTGAAATTTACCTGCCGGAGCGCGGTGATTCGGCATATGCGCGGCTGCAGCGGGCGTTTGAGAAGGAGTTTCTAGAGACGTTCGGCGGCTGTACCGTGATCAAGAATATCAAGGGACTCTACACCGGTTCGGATGGCGAGACCGACACCGACCGCGTGAATCTTGTATACGCAGATACGCCGTTCGAGTTCGAGGCGAACTTTGAAGCGATCGCGAAATACACGGATGAACTGCGGGCTGCGGCTCTTGAGGCGTCGAAGGAGGAATCGGTCCTTGTTGTCGTTCACGAACTGTACCATTCAGCCGGGCATCACTAATTGTTAATCTTGCCATAACGTATCTTGATCGTTCATGCTAGAATATTCCGGTGTCACCGGACCAATAATTGATTAAAATTACATGAAAGCTATTTTTTATTTTTTGGCTGCCGTCTGCGGGTTGTTCGGGCTCTTGGCGCTGGTCCGCGGTATCGAGATCTATTTCAATGAAGGTATTTTCGAACCGGTTCAATTCTTCGTCGCGGTCATTGGCGTGCTGATCGCGCGGCTGTGGCTGAAGCGTGCCAAATCGCTCTGATATCTTAGCAAAGTATGTGCGGAATCGTTGGATACGTTGGGAACAAACAGGTCGTGCCGCTGATCATCGACGGCCTTAGGAAGCTCGAATATCGCGGGTATGATTCGGCCGGGATCGCGGTCGTGGATGACGACCGGCGGCTGGAGCTAAGGCGTGCGGAAGGGAAGCTGCGTAACTTGGAAGAGTGTATAAGGCTAAATCCGCTCGACGGCAATTACGGCATCGGACATACGCGTTGGGCAACACACGGCCGTCCGACCGAAGAGAACGCTCATCCGCACCGCGACCAAACGGGAAAGGTCGTCGTGGTGCACAACGGCATCATTGAAAATTACCTGACCCTGAAAGAACGGCTGGCAGAAGACGGCAGCACATTCAAGACCGAAACCGACACGGAGGTCGTTGCGCACCTGATCGGGCATTATATCGATAAGGACGGGGCGACGCTCGAGGCCGCGGTTCAGAAAGCGGTCCGGGAATTGAAAGGGATCTTTGCGCTCGCGATCATATCCGCGGACGAACCTGACAAGATCATCGCGGTTCGCGAAGGCCCGCCGGTCGTAATCGGCCTCGGGGACGGCGAATTTTTCGTCGCTTCCGACATACCGCCGATCCTGCAGCACACGCGCGATGTATTTTTCCTCGGCGACCGCGAGATCGCGGTACTGACGAGGGATTCCGTTCGCGTCACGGATTTTGACGGAAACGTGGTCGAACCGAAACAACAACGGATAACGTGGGACCCGATCATGGCGGAAAAGGGCGGGTTCAAGCATTTCATGCTCAAGGAGATCTACGAGCAGCCGCGAGCCGTCCGCGATACCGTGCAGGGCCGCGTCTCGCTCGACACCGGAAAGGTTTACCTTGATCAGATGGACATTTCCGAAGACGACTTTCGGAATGTGACGTCGATCAAGATCGCCGCTTGCGGCACGTCGTGGCACGCCGGCACGGCCGGAAAATACATGATCGAACAACTCGCCCGCGTACCGGTCGAGGTCGATTATGCATCGGAATTTCGCTATCGCGATCCGGTTCTGCTTGATACGGATCTTGTGATCGTGATTTCGCAGTCCGGTGAGACTGCCGATACTATCGCCGCGATGCGCGAGGCGAAGCAGGCAGGGTGTAAGGTGCTTGCCGTTTGCAACGTGCAGGGTTCGATGATCCATCGCGAAGCCGACGGTACGATCCTGACGCATGCGGGCCCGGAGATCGGCGTTGCATCGACAAAGGCGTTCACGTCGCAGATGGTCGCGTTGTATCTCTTCGCTCTCTACCTCGGCGAGGTGCGCGGCAAGATCGCCGGTGACGAAGCGAGAAAGCTTGCGCAGGACTTAGCAGAACTGCCGCTAAAGATCGAACAGCTTTTGAATGATGCCGATTCGATCGAAGAGCTTTCGAAGGAGTTTTTCCGCGTGCAGGATTTCCTTTACCTCGGCCGCGGAATTAATTTTCCGGTCGCGCTCGAGGGAGCTCTGAAGCTCAAAGAAATCAGCTATATTCATGCCGAGGGTTACCCGGCGGGCGAAATGAAACACGGCCCCAACGCCTTGATCGATGAGAAGCTTCCGGTCGTCGTCGTCAACACGCGCGAGGACGGGAACAAGGCGAGCGAACTCCGATATGAGAAGACCCATTCCAACATCGTCGAGGTAAAGGCGCGCGACGGTATCGTCATCGCAGTACTGACGGAGAACGATGCGATGAGCTCAAAGGTCGCCGATCACGTTATTGAGGTCCCGGAAACCTCTGACCTGCTCGGCCCGGTCTTGTCGGTCGTGCCGCTGCAGCTCCTGTCATATCATATCGCCGTCCGCCGCGGCTGTGACGTTGATCAGCCGAGGAATCTGGCAAAATCGGTCACGGTTGAATAACGCAATATCACAATGGCTCAGCCCGACATTCTCGAGATCCCCGAACGGTTTCTGGCCGGCATGCGGCAGCGAATGTCGCTTGCAGAGGACAAGACGAGCGCACTGTGGCGGGCTTTTCGGCCGCGCGTTGGCGAGATAGCGGCGCGCGCGGATGTTAATCTCTATTCAATTCAGGATTACGGCGGCATTCTTGATCTGAGCACCTTCACACCTTTAACTGAATTTGAAAAATGGGCAGCGGTCGCTGTCAGCCCTGATTCGGAGATCCCTGACGGAATGGAACGCGGTTTGATCGCGGCCGGAAAATATGCCGTATTTGCCTACAAGGGCCTGCCGCGGGATTTCGCTCCTATGTGGAATTTCATATTTCGAGAATGGCTGCCTGCGTCGGGATTCGAGCTCGACGCCCGTTCGCATTTTGAGGTCCTCGGCGCCGGCTATGACGCGTTCGATCCGAATTCCGAAGAAGAGATATGGGTGCCCGTCCGAACGCATGCCTAGCCCGCTATTCTCTCATTTTTCAATTGTTCTCGAATGGTTTATCCTCAAATCAAGCAGAGGGCAAATATAATGAAATCAATCGTTGTCACGGAGTACGGCGCACCCGAAGTATTGCAGATCACGGACGTCCCGGTACCCGAGCCGTCAGGCACTCAGGTCCTTGTCCGAATCGAGGCCGCGGGCGTAAATCCCGTTGATACTTACCTTCGCTCGGGCAAGCACGCACACGCGCCGAAGCTCCCGTACACGCCTGGCAACGATGGAGCCGGCATCGTCGAAGCCGTAGGCGCCGACGTAATGAACATCAAGGCAGGCGACCGCGTCTTCACCGCACGTTCGGTTACAGGTACATACGCGGAATTTGCACTCTGTGACGAGATGATGGTCGGGCGTCTGCCTGAGAATGTCTCGTTTGAAGAAGGCGCAGGTGTTTGGACCCCGTATGCCACAAGTTATCGCGGCCTGTTCCAGAAAGCGCAGGCCCAAGAGGGCGAAACGGTACTTATACACGGCGCGTCCGGCGGCGTAGGAATAGCGGCAGTACAGTGGGCAAAGAACGCGGGCTTGACGGTGTTCGGCACGGCGAGTTCGGCGGAAGGGAAGCAGCTCGTGCTGGATCAGGGCGCCGACGCCGTTTTCGATCATTCGGCCGACGGCTATCTGGGCGAGATCCGAGAACAGTCCGGCGATAAAGGCGTCGATATCATTATCGAAATGCTCGCGAACGAAAATCTGGAGAATGATTTCGAGGCGCTGGCAATGTTTGGGCGGATAGTCGTCATCGGCAATCGCGGCAGTCTCGAATTTACGCCGCGCCTCGCGATGACAAAGGACGCGACGATTTACGGCATGTCGCTGTTTAACGCTCCGGTTGCCGCGCTGCGCGAAATTCACGAAGCGATCTACGATGGGCTTCGCGAGGGCTTTCTGAAACCCGTCGTCAGAAAAATTTACCCGCTTGCGGACGCATCACGTGCTCACCACGATATCATCGAAAACAAGGCTTTCGGAAAGCTTGTATTAAAACCGTAGCCTGGCAACGTAATCCAGAAAACCCTAAGGTGTTCTAACCCAATACAGTTTATTCGCGCTCCGGTTTCGCTATATCGTAAAACAGGGCGTTTGGTAAATGGCACATTGCTTGCAATCGGCAATGGCGGCTGTTATTTGTTTTGCGCTAAAGGAGTGAATGTATGAATGCGATAGATCTATTGAAAGAAGACCATGATCGGGTCGATAAGTTATTTCAAAAAGTAAAAGCAACGCCGGAAGGCGACCACCGGGATCTGTTCGAACAGATCAAGGAAGAACTTGAGGTCCACACGCATATCGAAGAGGCGATTTTTTATCCGCAGTTAAAGGAAAAAGGCGACGAAGAGCTGAAAAAGATCGTTCTTGAAGGCATCGAAGAGCACCACCAGGTGAAGATATTTCTGCGTGAGCTCGATTCGCTGGTAGAGGACAGCGAAAAATTCGATCCGAAACTCAAGGTCGTGATGGAAAACGTAACACACCACGTTCAAGAAGAAGAAGGTGAAATGTTCCAGATGGTCAAAGAGCAGTTCAGCGAACACGACCTTCAGCAGATGGGCACTGAGATGGAGAAGGAAAAGGCAAAGTTCAAGAAGTCTCAAAAAGCATCGGCCTGATGCATAAGCAGCTTCCGGCCGTTTAGGGGCGAAGATCGTAAGCGGGGGTTCACGGTCTTCGCTTTCCTTTTTTGGTTCTGGCGCGAAGCCCCGATCTGTGAAATACTCTCCGGCATGAAACTCACCGCTCAAGAATACGTCGATATCCTTACACGTGACGAGCGCGGACGGATCGTGTCCGAGACACCCACCATTTACGAGGAAACCCGCATCGAACGCGTTTACGAGATTGACGACGGCGCCGTCGTCAAATACGAATGGCTCTCGCCGGAGCTGAACGGCGATTATAACCACCGGTTCACACTTGTAAAACCGCCGGACATAAACCCTAAAGGCCTTAAGCCAGGTGTTTTGTCGTCCATCCCGGCGGGATAACACTGGCTCACGAAAAAAATCGTTGACTTTACCATCAGCCTGAGCGTTAATCTAGTTCAGTCCAAATATCTAACGGAGGGAAAGATGGTGAAGAGATCTATTAGTCTTCTTTTTGTCGCGGCATTTTTGTGTGTTTTTTCGGCAGTGATCCACGCGGAGACTTTTACCGCTAATCTCCAGGGCGTGCAGGAGGTACCGCCGAGCGGATCGACCGCGACCGGCTATGCACGCATATTTTTGAACGAGTCGGCGGGAACCATCTCGTTCATTGTTGTTTTTAACGGACTTTCAAGCAATCAGACGGATTCACATATACATGCCCCGGCTCCGATCGGTGCCAATGCGGCGGTCGCTATCGGGTTCGGAGCCGTCGGCGGCACTTCGGGGACGATCACAGGCACGCGGAATATAACACCGACGCAGATCGCGCAGCTTCGCGCACACCAAGGCTATGTAAATGTGCACACCGCGAATTTTCCAGGCGGTGAGATACGCGGGCAGCTCGGGCCCGCACGGCCGCTCGATTACGATGGCGATGGCAGAACGGACCTGAGCGTGTTGAGGTTTCCCAACATCGCGCCACCCGCGGCGGCTCCGATCACCTATTGGAACCGATTAAGCGGCGGCGGTACCCAAGTTCTCTCATTCGGCGACGCTAATCAGGATTTTCCGGCACCGGGCGATTATGACGGCGACGGTAAGGACGATCTTGCTTTGTACCGGAATAACGTCGTACCGGGGGCTCAAAGCGTGTTTTTCATATTGAGGAGTTCCGACAATACTGCCGCAGCCTTCAGCTACGGGGCTGGAGGCGATCAGGCGATCGCTCGTGATTATGACGGTGACGGGAAAACCGACATGGCCGTTTACCGACGCACCGGTGGAGCGGGCAGCCAGGTCTTCTGGTGGATACGGAAAAGCTCCGATGGACTGGACCGTGTCGTGCAGTTTGGTGTAGTAGGAGCAACGAACACGAGCGGAAACTTTATCAATGGTGATACGCCCGTACCTGCCGATTACGACGGCGACGGAAAGGTCGACATCGCGGTTTACCGCTTTGGCGGTACCACGCCGAGCAATTATTTCATCGTGCTCCGCAGTAGCGACCTTTCGATCCAATATCAGCCGTGGGGCAATTTCACCTCGGATTATATTGTACCGGGCGACTATGACGGCGACGGGAAGGCTGACTTTACCGCTGTACGAGCTGTCACGCCGATGCAATGGTGGATATTGCAGAGTTCTACTGGAACTTCGAGGGTGATCGTGTTCGGCTCCGGCACCGCGGACGTGCCAGCGCAAGGCGATTACGATGGCGATGCCAGAACGGACATTGCGGTGTATCGCAGCGGCGCAACGGCAGGTGCTCCGAGCAATTTCTTTATGTTTAGCAGCCTTACGCAGCAAACGCAGCAGATACAGTGGGGTCTCGGCGCCGATTTTCCGGTGAATACCTTCGACGTCCGATAAGTTCAACCGTAAATAAGAACGGCCGCTCGCTAGATAATTCGAGCGGCCTTCTTGTTTTGCGTAATTGGTTTTACGCGAAGATGCGGAGTTCGCCGGTGGCAAGTCCAAAACCCTTTGGCCGCGGCAGGAATTCGCAGTGTGGTAAAGCTAGATCACAGCCGGCTCCGGACGCTGCTTTAATTGCTCGAGCACGTCGAAGACCTGCAACGCGTATTTGACGTTGCCGAACGGTGCGGAAACCTGTACGCCGGCGATGACATCGCGAACCTCGGCCAGCGACTCGCGGGCGATGGCGATACCTTCTTCGCGGGCCTCTTCCTTGCCTTTCTCGGACGCGATCCGCATACGTTCGAGTATTTCCCTCGTAACATTTACGCCCGGAACTTCGTTATGTAGAAACTCGGCATTTCGATAGCTTACAAGCGGCCATATCCCAGCGATGATGGGAATTCGGACGTGCGAGATACGATCGAGGAACGAGCGGAGCTGTTCGATGTCGAAAACGGGCTGTGTGATCGCGTATTCGGCACCGGCCTCGACCTTCCATTCGAAACGGCGGATCTCTTCTTCGATATTTACCGAGCCCGGATTTACGCCGACGCCGATGGAAAACGCAGTCGGCCGGCCGATCGGATTGTTGCCGAGGTCCAGGCCATGATTGAGCTTGTTGACCATGTTCGTCAGGCCGATCGAATCGATATCGAACACAGCAGTGGCATCCGGGTACGGGCCCATTTTTGGCGGATCGCCCGTTATGATGAGCAGATTGTGCAGCCCAAGTGCCGCAGCGCCGAGCAAATCAGACATCATTCCGAGCAGGTTTCGGTCACGACAGCAATAATGCAGGACGGCTTCGATCCCGATATCGCGTTCGACGAGTTGTGCCGTTGCCTGAGCAGACATACGCGTTTGCGCGCGCGGGCCATCCGGAATGTTGACTGCATCGACGCCCGCATTCTTCAGCAGGCTGATCGATTCCAGGGTCTTGTCTGCATCACACCCTTTCGGCGGCAGCACCTCGACAGAGGTGACGAATTCGCCGCGCGCGATCTTTCGGGACCAGCGGGAACGGTCTTCGGCCGGAACGACCGTGACCTCAGGCGGCTTTAGGTCGACGATCCGGACCGGTTCACCGGAACCGAACGATCTGGCCTGACGCGGGCTGATCGAACGGATGCCGTCAGCGATCAGTTTGATATGGGTCGGCGTCGTGCCGCAGCAACCGCCGACGAACCGAGCACCGGCCTGCACAAAACGACGTGCGAATGTCGCCATATATTCGGGCGAGCCCATATAGAACTGCCGTCCCTGGACATCGCGCGGCAAACCGGCATTTGGCTGGGCCGAGAGCGGTTTTGCTGTTACCGCACGCATCTTTTCGAGGGCCGTCAGGATGTGATTCGGGCCCATTCCGCAATTGAGGCCAATGACATCCGCTCCCCATTCGTCGAGAGCGGCCGTAAACGCTTCCGGAGTATGGCCGAAGGTCGTATTTCCGTCTATCTGGATCGTCATTTGAGCGATAATGGGCAGATCGCAGATCTCTTTAACGGCGCGAATTGCCTGTTCGATGACGGGAAGTTCGGAGAAGGTCTCAAGGACGAAAAGATCGACTCCGCCTTCGAGCAGAGCCTCGGCCTGCTCTTTGAAAAGCTGCTTTGCTTCGTCGAACGAGGTCGGGCCGAAAGGTTCGATGCGCAGCCCCAACGGGCCGATCGCGCCGGCAACGAATGCCTTATCGCCTGCGGCTTCGCGAGCGATGGTCGCGGCTGCGACGTTGATCTCCCGAAGCCTGCTGTCGAGGCCGTAAGACTGCAACTTGTGCCGCGAAGCGCCGAATGAGTTGGTCTCGATGATATCGGCACCGGCTTTTACGTACTCGGCGTGGACCTCCCGGACCAGATCCGGCGAAACAAGATTCAGTTCGTCGTAGCTTCGGTTTATATAAACGCCTTTGTCGTACAGGCGAGTTCCCATGGCGCCATCAAAAATAAAGACGCCGTCAGATTCGATCAGGTCGCGAAAGTCTTTCATAAACTAGTTCGTCGATCGTTGTTCGCCAGTTTTATACATACTGCGAACAAACAACAAAGAAAAATCTCGCCAAACAGCGAGATCCGTCAAAATCTTAATTCGGCTGTTTAGCAGGTTATTTAACGTGGTCGCAAGTCGCATTAACTCACCACGATATTGTGTTTACGATGATGCGACTTTAAATTTCGGGTGTCAAGCGGGTTAGCGCTGACACCGCCGGCAATAATACGTCGAACGGCCGCCCTGCCGGATCCGCGCGATCGGGCGCGAACAGTTCGGACATGGCTCATTCTCGCGGTCGTAGACCCGCCAAGACGTCACGGACCCGTTTCCGTAAACACCTTCGCCGATCCTGACTGGATCGCGTGGAATCATTTCCGCGAACCGGATGGCTTCATTGAGGACGTCCAGGATGCGAAGCCGCAGCAGCGCGGCGCGTTTCGCGGAGTTCCGGTTGGCAGCAGACTTCGGATTGATGCCCGACAGGAATAACGCCTCCGAGGCATATATATTGCCAAGGCCGCAGACCTTGGACTGATCGAGCAGAAGCTCCTTCACATTTCGTTTTGAGCCGCGCAGTGTCCCGTAGAAATATCCATCAGAGAATTCGGCGGAAAAGGGCTCGGGGGCAAGCTTTCGCAGTTCGTCGGTCTCAAAAAGCTCATGCGTGTCTGCGATCTTCATCAAACCGAAGTGCCGCTGGTCCTCGAAAACGAGACGTTGATCGTCGTCAAACTCGAATACGGCATATGTAAACTTTGGATTGATATCGTCTGGCGTCAACAACAAAAACCGCCCGCTCAGACGCAGATGCGTGATAAGCGTGCGGTTAGAGCTCAGCTCAATCAGTATATGTTTACCCCGACGGTGGACCCGGTTGATGACCCCGTTTTTCAGGTGCTTCGCGAACGAGGCAGGATCGGTGTGCGGAGCAAGGCGCCCGCGGATTAGCACCGCATTCGCGATCTGTCGGCCGCGAACCGCTTCGTCGAGAGATCGCGTGACCAATTCTACTTCGGGTAATTCGGGCATCGGCGATCATATTTTACATCGCGATGCCTCGAACCCCAATCAAAGCCGTGCGGCTTTGGACTATTTCTTGGCGCCGCCGCTGGCGGTTCGATCCTGACGCTGCGTTGCGGCGTTCTGTTTATCGGCGGATTTGGTTACCTCGCGCATGCGCTGGTTGTTCTTGTTCTTGTCCTCGCCGTCCTTCTTTCTTCTGGTTTTTTCGCTCATTTGTTCGTCACTCCTTTTGCCTGGTATCTAAGCAATGCGCCGACGCCGCCCAGATCTTGCAGCAGCGATGCATCTTCGATAAACCGGATATTATCCGCCGATTCCGAACCGCGTCTGAGCAGTTCGTCCACGATCATCCCATGGTCCTTTGCGTTAGGCAGTTCACCGTCCTCACCGGGTGCATAATCTTTCAGCAGTTTTGAGACCGCTCCGACGTTATAGTCAATGTTGCCGAAGTCAGATGAGATGTAGAGCTCCTGGACCTGGCCATTTAAGAGGGCTTTGAGCGTTTCGTTCACACCAGCAACCCCAATACCGCCGTCGTAGTTCTGCTCAATAAGATTATCGACCTTTGATTTGTCTTCGAGCGTATCGTATATACGCATCTCGTGTTCCGCGGCCTCGAGTATCTCGTGCTCGGGTGTATGAACGTTCTTTCGGATCGACCCGATAACCTTATCCTTGAGTTCTTTAGTCAATTCCTGCCGAAGCAGCGGGATCACAACGGCCTCGTCGCCGCAGAGCAGTATCCGCTTGATGCCGAATTCGCGTACGATCTTGTCAAGCTCAGCAACGACCTCTTTTGCATGCTGCTCATGGAAATTCTCGACGCTTCGCTGGAACCGCATTTGCGACCAGCCGCCGACTTCGGTGCGATTGGTCTTTTCGTTCTGGATCTCTTCTTTATCAATAGTTTGGCCGCCGCGGAAAACGTAGATGCTGGCGGCATTAGTGTCTGCGGCCACCACAGCGAACATCGGATTTTGCTCGATCATACGGACGAGCGGAAAAAGGTGCGGCTTCGAGTTCACAAAAAATAGATCTTCCGGAAAAGCAGCATCGAAATCCGAAGCCTGAAATATCGAACGCGCGTTGCATGCAAAGATCGCCACGCCGCGCGCCGACGGTCGTAATGCATTAAGAAATTCGTTGATCTTTTCGGAATCGGCTTCGAAGCTTTTGAGTTCGTCGGAATCATCGGGCAATGAGCCGGCATGTTCGGAGATCTGTTTTTTCAAAAAGATGTCAAAGTCCTTTTTACCGTTCTCATTGGGTTCCGTGTTCAGGTATAGCGAAATAAACGGCGAACCTGCCGGCTCGATCGCAAGTAATTTGTTCAGGAAGTTGTTATTTTGCATAGTTCCTTAAAGGCGAGCGCAAATTACGCTCGGCGGATCAGCCCGCGATGCGTGCCATTTACGAGTTTGGATACTGCTGCGGTTCGGACGTCGGCGACGATTCGCCGGAAAACGCGGACTTTGTCTCATGCAGTAAACCCTTGGCGCGATTGCTAAGATCGACCGCGCCGCCGCGAACGGCGTCCTGTGTTCGACGGTTAATGCTGACCGCTTTGTCGCGTATCAGAGCACGCCGGCGTCTTCCGCCTTGCGGATCGAACAAATACATTGCCGCAGCCCCAAGCCCGAGGCCCGTGAGAATTCCTAAAGCACTTCTCATAATTAATACCTCCAAAGTTATGTCTTAGAGTAAGAGAAGCAATCACCGTGCCGATAAGGAAAGCCTGTATGCGCGTAGAAAGGTGCGGGAAATCGACAAAGGCTGCTTGATATTGATACAAAACGAGTGTACCTAAGCCAAACAGCCTTTCGATGAAAGATCAGACGCGGGAGTAATCGGGGATCGAAGCTTTATCGCCGAGGACAGAGCCGGAGCGAACGCGGACGTTTCTGCCGAGATGACATCCGCGGCCGACGACGGCGCCGTTTATTTCGGCCCCGCTTGAAACCCGCGTATGGGCCCAGATAACCGAATTTTCGATCACGGCCTTTTCCTCGATCTGAACTCCCGGGCCGATCACGGAATTGATTATGCGGGCATTGGGCTTGATCACGCAGTCGTCGCCGATCACAGAATTCCGATCAATGCTTGCCGCCGTGGCGATATCCGAGCCCTCGCGGGACGCACGGTCGAATCCACTGATCTTACCGAGTAGAAAATCGTGGTGAGCAGCGAGATAGCTTTCGGGTGTACCGATGTCACGCCAATAGTCGCCGTCCATTACATACGCGAAGAATGGCCGTTTTTGTGCGAGTAGGTCGGGGAAAACATGATATTCGAAAGACCGATTCTCACCGGCGGGAAGAAGGTCCAATACCGCGGGTTCCAAAACGTATATGCCCGCGTTAATCGTGTTTATCTTCAGTTCCGCAAGGTCCTCCGGTTTAGGCTTTTCCAGGAATCGGATGACCTCGTTCGAACTCCCCGATTCGACGAGTCCGTATGCTGACGGATTTTCGACCGGGGTGAGCGCGATCGTCGCCTCCGCCTGATGTTCGCGGTGAAACGCCAGGATCTTTGAAATATCGGCATTCGTGAGGACATCCCCGTTCAGGACGACGGTGGTGGTATGGATGGCAGAGGCGGCAAATTTGTATGCTCCGCCGGTCCCCATCGGACTCGGCTCGGTGACATATTTGATCTTGACGCCAAATTCGGAGCCTTCGCCGAGGATATGCTCGATCTTGTCGGGCTGGTAGCTAAGAGACAAAGTAATGTCGGTGATACCGGCCTTCTTCAAAATGTCTATCTGGTAAAGCAGGAATGGCCGGTTTACGACCGGGACGACAGGTTTGGGAGTATATACTGTAAGTGGGCGTAGCCGTGTGCCTTTGCCGCCTGCCAAAATTAAAGCTTGCATATATTTAGGATAGATTGCTTTAACCACAAGATTAAAGAAAAAGTTCGTGGAAAGCAAAAGTTTCCGTCGGATTAGCGCCCAACATCGATTAACGTCGTTCAAAAAGATTGACAGAAAACTGGTCATTATGATAGGTTTGACCTTGCAGGTTTCACTGAATCCTGACCGGAGTTCACCCCATTTACGCACCCTTTAGTTCATCCGAATCCTAAGCGGATCAATAACGGACCCTGAGGCGACGATAATTCACAAATGAGTTTTGACAAGTCAAAGGCCACCTTTAACGCCGAGCGGTATCTGGCGCAAGGCAAAATCAGCGCAGCAATTTCCGAATATAAGAAGATCGTCGCAAACGATCCGCGCGATATTGCTACGCTGAATATGCTGGGCGACCTGCACATAAAAAACTCGGACGAGAACGAGGCCGTGCGGTGTTATACAGTCGTTGCGGACCATTATCGCAAACAGGGATTCGCTCAAAAGGCGATCGCGGTGTATAAAAAGATCGCTCGGCTAAGGCCGAATTCGGTCGAAATATCGGAAAAACTTGCGGAATTATACAAAACAAAAGGTTCCGTCCTTGAGGCAAAGTCGCATTATGCAACGCTTGCGGAGCATTTTCAGAGCAAGGGCCAAGTAACAGAAGCACTCGCGATCTGGAAACAGGTAATGCTGCTGGATCCGAATAATTCAGACGTGTGCCTAAGTCTCGGGCGATCATATCTCGAGCAGGATCAGCCTGAAGAAGCGGCAAATGCTTTTTACGAGGCCGGTTCGCGGCTCGTTAAACAGCAGCAGGACGAAGGCGCGATAGCGGCATTTCGCGAGGCTCTTTCCGCGAAGCCTGATCACGCGGGTGCCCTCAACGGGCTGATACGCGCAAAGTCGCAGCTTGGCAGGGCGGACGACGCTGTCAAGATGCTTGAAACGATGATCGAGGACCACCCGCACAACCGGGAAGTCCTTAACTTGCTTATTGACAGCAATATAGCCGCGGGCAAGGCAGCTGAAGCGGAAAAATTTGCCACGAGGCTGGTCGAACAGGACCCGGTAAGCTATCCGAAGTTCCTCGAGCTTGTAAAACTCAATACCGAGCAGGGAGATATGGCTGCGGCGGCCCGTAATTTGGCTCTTTGCAGCGAAAATTTGCTGATCGGCGGAAGAGCGGAAGAGCTAAAATCGTGGATCGAAGCAATACTTGAACAAGAGCCGAAGCAGTTGGGCGCACTGCGGCTGCAGGCCCGATATTATTCGTGGCACAGGAACGACGAAGAGCTGCTGAGTTCATTGGAAGCGCTGGCTGAACATGCCCTGTCGGCCGGGTCGATCGAAGACGAGCGTTATGCTCTGTCGCAATTGGTGATGATAGCTCCGCAGCGTACGGAATTCGCCGATAAGCTGCGTGAGATCAACGAGTTGCATAATTTCGACGAGAACCCATTCGATGAAACGATCCTGAAAGAACAGTTTCTGAGGGACGAGGAAACGGACGAATCGTCGACCGGATTCGCTTTTTCGACAGGCGAAATTGTCAATGGTTTCGCGGCTGTCACTGCTTCGAACGGCACCTTAGTTTCCGAACCGGCGGCGGTAAACGGCTCGTATAAAAACGGTAATCATGCCGATAATGAGGCCGTTGGAGACGATTTTGCGGAGCTCGAACAGTTCACGTCGCATCTGGAAACGACCGATCAGGCGGCTCCAGCTCCGGCTCCGGAAAAGGATCTGACGAGCGAGCTCGACAGCGTTAAGTTCTATATTTCCAACGAATACTTCGATCTGGCCGAAGGGTCGCTCAACGAGCTTGCCGCCAGTTTTGGCGAGATCGCCGAAATTGTTGAGGTCCGGGAACTCCTGCGGACCGTCGCGGCGGCTTCGGACGCTCCGGAAACCGCGGAGCAGCCTGCCAATGTGCCCGATCGGATCGTTGACGATTACGTCGAGCCGATGGTGCAGGTGATCGATACCGAACCTGAACCGGCCAAGGCTAAACGGTTGGATCTAAGCGATTTACGTAACGAATTCGGACTCGACGAGCCTGAACAGGCGGTCGATGAGGACTACGAAACGAACTATCAGCTCGCGGTCGCGTACCAGGAAATGGGCCTGATCGAAGAGGCCATCAAGGGATACCAGGAAGCCATCGCGCCGATCGCGCCGAATGACGGAACACGCCGGTTTTTCCAGTGTTCTATACTGCTCGGGCATTGTTTTATGCAGCAGGGAATGGCCAAGCTCGCGTTGAAATGGCTGAACCGTGCGATGGAGACGGAAGGCCTCTCGGACGACGAAAAACAGGGCGTTTGGTACGAATTGGCTAATGCTTACGAGGCCGATGGGGACACGGTAAATGCGGCCCGGTATTTTGAGCAGATATACGCCGAAAATGTCGATTACAGGGACGTCGGCGAGCGGGTCAAGAATTTGCTCGTAGCCCGATAAATACGGTTGTTTAACGCTAGGAAATCGGGTTATACTCTGACGGTATGGTTGAAAGGCTGACCGTCATTTTCTTTATAACCCTTTGCCTTTTAATGGGGTTTTATCTGACCCTGCTGCCGTGGATGAGCTTCGGCGTGATCGGCGAGTGGGGCGATAATCATTTGTTGGCGTTTGTTACTGAAAAGGCAGGACTTCCGGTCTTGAGAGAGGCCGTTGCGTCGACGTGGTTTCGGGGCGCGGTGACGGGATTGGGCGTGTTGAACCTGCTGATCGCGTTCTGGGAAATGGGCCATTTCAAGCAGAGCGTCATGATGCTCCAGGGCAAAGATCCGGCGGCGCGGCGGGAAAAATGACGGCGCATCTTCCGGCGGCGCGGCCGCTGCGGTACCTCATCACCGACGGGTCGCTGACCCCTTCCAATTTCAAATCTAAATCGTTAGAATTAAAAGAGTTGCTGGAACGGGCGGTTGCCGCGGGTGTGGAGATGGTCCAGATCCGCGAGAAAAATATCACCGCGCGGCAGCTTTTTGAGCTCACTTCTTCAGTGACACGGATACCCCGACTGTTCGCGCCTGAAGGCCGGGATGTTGACACAAAAGTGCTCGTTAACGACAGAGCGGACATCGCGGCGGCGGCCGGGGCGGACGGGGTGCATTTGACGACCAGTTCGCTGACCGTAAACACGATCCGGTCAGCGTTCGGGCCGGATATGATCGTCGGGGTTTCGACGCATGAGATGGAAGAGGTCTTGGGCGCGAAGGGCGCGGGGGCGGACTTCGCGGTTTTCGGCCCCATCTTTGAGACGCCGGGAAAGGAAGGGATGAAGGGCATCGAAGAACTCAAGCGCGTATGCGGCGCGGCGGGAGCGTTTCCCGTGATCGCTCTTGGCGGGATAGACGAGACGAACTTTATGAAGGCGGTGGATGCGGGCGCGGCGGGGTACGCTGCGATCCGGATGTTCGCCAGGCAGTTCGGCGCGCTGTAATCTGGAATTATGACAAAAGTCGTTTTGACGATCGCGGGGCTCGACCCTTCGGGCGGGGCCGGGATCATTGCGGACATAAAAACGTTTTCGGCATTCGGGTGTTTTGCGGCGGCGGCGGTTTCGTCGCTGACGTTCCAAAATACGACGGGCGTATTCGGTTCGGTGACACAGACGGCGGAGGCGGTCCGCGGCCAGGCGGAGCCCGTTTTGCAGGACATGGACGTGGCGGCGCTGAAGACCGGGATGTTGCCGACGCGCGAGGTGATCGAGGAATGCGCGCGGCTGATCGGGCAATACGGGCTAAAGAACGTCGTGGTCGATCCGGTGGTGCGGTCCACGTCCGGTTTTGACCTGATCGACGATGCGGCGCTGAGCGCGCTGACCGAAAAGCTGTTCCCGCTGGCGACGGTCGTTACGCCCAATATTCCCGAGGCCGAGCGGATCGCCGGGATGTCTATCCGAAACGAGATCGAGGCCGGAATGGCGGCACGTGCGATGCAGGCGCTCGGGGCAAAGAACGTGCTGATAAAGGGCGGGCACCTCGAACCGGAGGATGGTGAAGAAAAGCGCACGGCGAAGGACTACCTTTTCATCGGCGACGACGTCCATATTTTCGACGGCGAATTTTACGACACGACGGCGACGCACGGAACGGGCTGTACGCTGGCGGCGGCGATCGCGGCGAATCTTGCGTTGGGGAAAGGCCTAATTGACGCGGTCGGTGTGGCAAAGCGTTTCGTCAACGCGGCAATTCGGACGGCGCCGAACATCGGGCGCGGGCATTCGCCGATAAATATTCAGCCGGCGGAAAAATTATTGGGCGGGTGAAAATATCTTCGGCGATTGGTAGGTGACGCCGAAAACGACGCCGGTGCGCGGGCTGTATTTCGTAAGGCCGAAAACGGCGGCGGTGTCGAACCGGAGATTGGATGCGCGGACCTGCGCTCCGACGCGGAATTGCCCGACGCTCTCGGTCCCGAGCGGTGCTCCGGCTCCGCGGGTGTTCATGCGGCCGTTCACTTCGCTGACGGCGTTGATGTGGTCGGTGATGCGGAAAATCCCGGCCAGGCCGTAGAGCAGCACGTCGTTCTGCGTAAAATTGGCGAGCGGCGCGGTCATGATCCCCAGCCCGATGTTGCCGTAAATATTCGCGCGGGGCGAACGGTGCTGCGGCGACACGCCGAATTTCTTCTGCAGCAGCACCTTGGTATAGATATTGATCGTGTTCGTGCCGATGCCCTTTGCCTGGTCGGTGTTCGGCATCTGGTATCCGAACTTCATTCCGACGGCCGGGAAATTCTTTGTCTCATTCAGCAGCTTGATCTTCGCCGAGACGACAAAATCGTCAAAATCGTGCGTGGAATTTCCGACGATGCTCAGCGGGATCGGCGACGGTGTCGTCTGCGAATTGATGGCGAGGTAATTCTGCACGACGCCTTCGATCTGGATCTCGACGTTGGAGGCAAAACCCTGGCGGATGCGGATATCGCCGACGCGCGTCAGGTCGCCCTTTAACCCGGACAGCGGAAATTTGGCGTTCTGATAAAAATCGACGCCAGCGCCTACCTCGATCGTGCCCACCGGAATAATGTCAACATCGTCCGTCAACAGCGGCCGCTGCTGCGCCGCGGCGAAAACCGCTGAAACGATGAGAATTAAGGCGGAAACGAGCAGGCGATACATAAGCGTAATTCTTACATTGAACGGGCGGTTTTGTAAATACGGGCGGTGACCACGGGCTGAAGCCGGTGGCAATTTATAAGAGGAAATCTAGGGCAATTCATGAGAGGAAAGCCGGGCGGTCAGTGTAGGTATGGCGTTGGATGTTTCGCCCTTACTGCGTGCGGGCTTCGGCAAAGTTTTCACGCAAAGACGCGGAGGACGCAAAGGAAGAGGAGTTTTGTTTTGAGCTCCGTAGGAGCGGCCCGTTTGTAGCAATGGGTTGGAAAAGTTTTCGTAGCTCCGTAGGAGCGGCCCGTTGGTTTGGGCGGTTGGGAATGGGTCGCTCCTACGGAGCTTGGCGCGGTTGGTTGGCGTGCGGTTCTACAAACGGGACGCTCCTACGGAGCTGGGGATCAACTTTTGGTGCGCGCTTCTACAAACGGGCCGCTCCTAACGGAGCTTGGGGCGTTGATCGGTTGGCGGGTGCTATAAACGGGACGCCTCTACGAGGCTGGGGGAATGTAACGCGGAGCGGTGGAGATGTAGCGCTGACCGGCGAGAATGTGACGCGGACCGGTGGTCCGCGGTGTATGCGCAGAGGCTTGTTGGGGGAATTTGCGGGACGATGGGCTGCGGGGCGCGACGGACCAGCGGTCCGTCGTACATTTTGCGGCGGGAGATGTAACGCGGACCGCTGGTCCGCGAACTTGGTGGGGCAGCGGTGTGTGGGGATATTTTGTGGGGCGATGGGCTGCGAGGGTTGGCGGACCGGCGGTCCGCCTTACATTAAAGCGGTCCGTCGCGCATTTGGCGTATGGTTGAGTGTTTCGCCATTACTGCGTGCGGCCTCGGCAATTGAAGAACCCACCCGCAGACGCGAGGTGGTTCTGACTTGTGGTGAGCGGGCTTGCGCGATTGAAGAACCCACCCGCTAACGCGAGGTGGTTCTGACTTGCTGCGTGCGGGCTTCGGCAATGGGGCGGGGTGTTTGGACAATGGTGTGGAAAGTTGGCAAAATGAAAGCTGGAAATTGTGCCGATCCCCCGTCGGTGCCGGACTGGTAATCTAGACAATCTGAAGCGCTGAACCAATGGATCTCTTAAACAAGGAAAACGGCGAAGCCACAAGTTTGCGGCTCGTGCCGGAAGCGAAGGAACCTCACAAGTTCCCAAATATCGAAAAGCAGTTCGTCAACTTTATGTTCCTGCGCGTGAGCCCGGAATGGCGGAAGCTGAACGCGGAGACGAAACGGATATTCAAAAGCGAATTTCAGTCGGTGTTCAATTCGTTCGGGGACGAATTTATGCTGTTCACCTATTCGCTGGTCGGGTTCGATTCGAAGGCGGACCTGATGTTTTGGCGGATAGGGAATTCGCTGGACCTGATACAGGACATGACGGCGAAGCTGTACCGAACGAACCTGGGCAGCTATTTGGAGACGGCGGACAATTTTCTAGCGGTGACGAAACGGATGATGTTCGTGCAGGACAGTACGGAAGACCGTTTTCACGTGAACGCCGGCGTCAAGAAATATCATTTCCTGTACCCGTGCGCCAAGAACAAGGAATGGTACGACATGTCGGGCGAGGACCGCGAGGCGATGATCGAAGAGAAGTTCATGGTGGGCAAGAAATTCTCGAACATAAAGATACATATGACGCACGCTTTCGGGTTCAGCGATCAGGAATATATAATATCGTTCGAAACCGACGAGCCGAAGGATTTTCTGGCGCTGGCGGAAGAACTAAAGGAAATGCCGTCCAGCAAATTCACCCTGCGCGGAATGCCCGTTTATACTTGCCGGCAGCGGCCGCTGATGGAATGCCTGGACGCGCTGGGGTAACAGACTGTCCCGACTGACCAGACTTTTATGCTAGTGGCCCGGAAATTTGTGATAAGCGGTGTGGTGCAGGGCGTGGGTTTCAGGTTCTTTGCGCAGCGGTCGGCGGCGCGGCATCAGGTTCATGGGTATGTGAAGAACCTGGAGGACGGCCGGGTCGAGGCTCTGGCGGAGGGAACGGACCGGATGGTCGAGGCGTTCAAGGACGATCTTTCGGCGGGGCCGACGTATTCGCAGGTTGAGCACGTCGAAGAGACGGTGCTTGACCCGACGGGTCGATATTCGGCGTTCAGGATCGAAAGGTAGAGGCCAATTCACCGGCCGATCGCAAATTAAAATATTCATTATTCTTTTCATCGGCGCACCGCCGACAAACTAAATGGACAATCTAAAGAAACTTATTCGCGAAGTCCCGGATTTTCCGAAGCCGGGCATTAACTTTTACGACATTACGACGCTGCTGAAAGACCCGCAGGGTTTGCGCGATTCGATCGACGCGATGGAGGCGATGGTCGGCGACGAGAAGGTCGATACCGTGATCGGCGTCGAATCGCGCGGCTTTATTTTCGCGACGCCGCTGGCGATCCGTCTGAACGCCGGGTTCGTTCCGGTCAGAAAGCCGAAGAAGCTGCCGGCGGAGAAGGTGTCTGTTTCGTACGAACTGGAATACGGGCAGGATTCGCTGGAAATGCACAAGGACGCCGTCGGCGAAGGCCATCGCGTGCTGATCGTGGACGACCTGTTGGCGACGGGCGGCACGGCAAAGGCCGTTGTTGACCTGGTTGAAAAAATGGGCGGAAAGGTCGTCGGGCTGCTGTTCGTGGTCGAGCTTGATTTTCTGAAGGGCAGAGAGAAATTCAACGGCTACGACGTCCGTTCGCTGATACGATACGATTCGTAGGATTTGCGATTTTCGAATTGCGAATTACAATTGAAAGTTGGCGTGCCGCAGACGAGGCCCGCTGAACGGGTCCCGTAGCTCAGCAGGATAGAGCGTTCGCCTCCTAACCCGATGAGTTAAGGGGCAA
>JAEZIT010000056.1 GCA_023436495.1 Acidobacteriota bacterium | reverse complement strand
CTGCCAGCCTGCCTGGTTCGGGATCGTCTCGGCCGCCTGCTTGATTCGGTTAAGCGGATCGTACGTGTAAACTTGCGTCGCGACAAAACCCGCAGTCTGCCCGGCCGCCGGTACCGTGATCGTCTGGCTCAGGACGTTGCCGTTGTTGTTCGCCCCTCCGTAGCTGTAATCGAGCTTCAGGAGGTCATGAGCCCGGGCACCGGTGCCGGTCGAGCCGAGTGCGATCTGTGTCGGCTGCAGCCTTGAGTTGAACACGGTCGATTCCCAGCGGCCGTTGCCTAACTGCATCGAAGTCACCGCACCTGCCGCGTTGTATGTGAAGTTCTTCGCGTAGTTCCACAGCCCGGCACTCGACGCACAAACACCGTTCGTCCCCAGCGCCTCCCGCTCTGCATCATCGAAAGATCACCGCTGTTGTCTATCACATGCTTCACCACACGCCCGCTCGGATACTGCTGCTCAACCAATGCCCGGAGAGGTTGTAAGTGTACGTCATCCACCGCGACGGATCGCTCCCGCCCCCGTATTCGATACCATCCGTAGTCTGCCTGCTCCGCGTCACGCGTCCTAAGATGTCGTGCATCACTCTTTCGGAGTCCACCGACTTGTTACCTTCCAAGTGCCGTCATCCTGTTGCACAAAAGTCCAAACTTCTTTATAAACATTTTCATCATCTGGCTTCTTGTAAACGAAATGATGATACCCGACCCCCTCCCAACCTTCACCAGTTTCTGAAGAAACGATAGTATAAGTCGGATTTTCTTTCAAAAAAGCTTCGTTTGCGGTTTTCTGACTCAGCCTTCCGCACGAAATAGAAACCAAAGTTAGAAGGAGGAGGATTGAAAAATAAAGGTATCTCTTATAGTTTTTAGCTTTATTTACACTTTGCATTGGACTATTTTGGAACGTTGTTCTCAGGTTGATTCATAATAATTCTTGCCTCATTTATTCCACGCTCATTGTGTTGCAGGTCTGACCATTGAAAAGCCCACTGCCGCCGTGTGGAAATAAAGAAACCCGACTGCCTAGCTCGTAGTGCATCGCTCGCTAACGGTTGTAAATCGTGAAAAATAAAACCTTGCAGTTCGTTTAACAACCCCAGGGTCCGAGCCGTTCCGGTTCCCCATCTTAACGCGGTTTGACGCGTCGCCCAACGATGTCGTTCCGCATCCAATCCTCGCGAATCCGGAAATAAAGCCTGCGCCCTTGAACGTCGTGCGCGAGCGTCTAGATAGATAATGTACCAATTACGTCGAGGGTCTCCGATTGAACCCATAACCAACGGCGGGGTGTCGGTCGCCGTGCTTTCAGCTCGATTTTCTGCGGGCACGGAAGGATCGAGTGCCGTTTCGTTTGGATCTCCGACGGCCACACTATCGAGCGTCCAACCCCAAGGCGTCTCAGGATTCGGACCCCGTGGGTCTAGGGTTACAGTCCCTTCCCCGCTGTCATACTTCATACGATCCTGATCCCATAGCGGTAATGCCGTCCCCTCTTCCTTTTGTTTTGCATAATCATCCGGCTTAACCCAAATTGGCCGTCCGTCCTTGTTTACCCATTCCAAGCCGTTTGGATCGACGAAAACTTACGGTCTGTTCCCAACGTAGACATACCGGTTCAGGGACTGAGGTAATCCGCGTCCTCCTGCTACTGGGTCCGGCGAAGTAAATCTGCCGTGCCGATTATTGTAGTAACGCGCCTGTGCAAAGTCGAGGTCAGACTCATTATCCCGTTCATAGCCGGTGAACTAGTGACTAAGATTTAAAGTCACCAAAGTATCAGCTTTAGAAGCAACTCGGTCTTTCGGCTCAAGTGTTACAATCGTATGTCCAGCATCAAAGCCCGCTCCGCCACAATAGCTCCCGCGTAATTCATATTTACCCGGACGCAAACCCTTAAAACGAAACTTGCCGTTTATTCCAACGCGACAAGCCGCAACTCTTTTACGCTTGTCAAAATCCAAATCTGGATTGTCATAGACTTCGATAAGAGCATCGGGAACAGGTTCTTCGTTGGGGTCGACAACTTTGCCTCGAATTTCTTTGACCGTTCCCCCCTCGACTGCTGTATGTCCCTTAATCCAACCCCAGCAAGTCGTTTCACTACTTTTAACTTTTCGGCAATGACGAAGATCTTGCGCGTAAGCTGTGTCAAGACAAAACAAAAGAAATGTCGCAAGAATTATTTTTATCATAAATTTCTCCCTCTCGAAGCCTTCATCAGCCAGCAAAGACAAGCCGAAAGTAAAAGATAACCTTAAGGTTTCTGATTCAACCCGTGATATTCAAACCGCTTCTCCAGCGAATTGGTTCGATTTTGCAGATCAGTGAATTTATAAACCACGCCAGCTAGTTGCCCATCTTTGTAAGAGTACGTTTTGGTCAACTCCCCGTCGTCGGTCTTTAAAGATTCTTTGGTTGGATAGTTGTTTTCCAACGTCAACTCATAGTCTTGAACACGTATAAAATCACCCTCACCGATAAGCATCGCCATCGGGGAATGATGAAATCTGTGCGTTTTATTAAAGCCGATGAATTTGAGAACCCTTCTGTTTCCTTCTCGTTGATCCTCCGTCTTGAAATCGCTGTAATTGTCCGCGATGGATAAGATATCCGAGATATCTTTAATCTCCTGTGGAACGATATCGGCAAATGGAAACTCTACGCCTTTGGATTTGATGACATCATAATAGAAGACCGAATCGCCTGCCGACCTATCAATCTCAAGATAATCATCTTTTGAAACAATCGCTCCGTCTTTTTTTGCGTAATCAAGCTCACCGTTTTTCTTATAGAAATATATCGTTTCGCTTTCTTTCTTTTTCGTCTCCGTGTTGTAATCAATAGTTTTTATACATCTTCCATCACTGTAAAAGGAGCTGCCAAATAGCTTGTTATCTTCATAAAAATCGACCCTGAAACTGCCGACAATCTTGGGCTTTTCCACAATTTGTGGTGTTTCAGAGGGGCTTGGAACCGCATTTAGACTCACCGAATTTCCCGGACTTTGGTTTGCTGTAACCACCGGGATATTTTCAGAATTTTGCCCATTATTCGAACAACCCCAAAAACACGCAAAACTAACTAATAGGCAGGTCAAGATTCTCATTATTTCCTCCAGAAAATTGTCCGGCCCCATACAGCGGTCGAATGGTACCCGATTTTTCCTGCCGCTGTCTTACTGACCTGGGGCGCTCGAAACGAGCCTCCGATATTCTTCTTCCACTTCGCATAGTGTTCATCAGAAATACTCCAGCCAATCGTGTTTTTGTGAAGCTCCCACGACTGGTGTCTTCCATCGCTAGTCGTAACTTTAACTGATCGACTTTTGTTAGAATCCGGAAATTGTGCCTGCTCCATTCCGTCCCAAAACCCAGCACCATTACTAGGGTCAGGGCCACCCCTCAGCTGATTCACAATCGCGAGATTGGCCAGCTTCATCTTGTCATCCTGATTACCGAACGCAGTGTTATTGTATCGTTGCGCATCTGGACTTCTCGCCCCGTATGCTTCGCCGTTTCTAGTATTGACCCATGCAATGGCATTCATCTCATTTGCCAGCTCATCTCCAGATGACCACGGGAAACTACTTTCAGCATAGGTTGTGGAAGCCCTTGACATGAATTCATGCCTCGTCATGTGAAGATTGGTTACGTCGTTGGATTCTAACGCCCCTAGAGTGGTGTTATACGCGCTTCTATCCCCCTGATTTGCCAGTTCTTGCATCCTGTTTATTACTGTCGTTGTGGTGGCTATTACCTGATCTTTCTCGTCGTCGATATGCGTGATCTTTCCAGTCCGGTCATCGACGTAATCAGTCATTTCGCCGGTGGGGTCGACAAAATTTAGAGGATTATTAAACGTGTAGCTGTAGCGGTTCCAGCTTTGCGGATTATCCGGACTTGCACTCGCCATCAGCGGGTCAACAGCAGTGAATCGTCCGTGCCGGTAGTTGTACATTCGTGCCTGCGCGAAGTCGAGAGCCGTTTCGCCGTCACGTTCATAGCCGGTGAATTTCTGCCTTACTGAATCCGAGCCGTAGCCCGCCCTGAAGATCTCTTCGCCGAAAGGATGGAAATCGCGGCGGGATGCGGCCTGGCCAAACTGGTCGGTCGTGATCCTCGGGCTGCCGAGGTGGTCGTTTGTCAAATAGCTCGTCTTGGCCGTCGCGGGCGGTTCCACGACCGTCGAATACTCCGCGACCAATCTGTTCGAAGCGTCATAGGCGAAGATGGTTGTTTCGCCTGACTCGTAAGTCATAAAAGTGTGCCCGTGAGGACTGCTACGGCGATGCTGAAATAGATGATCAGCCCGGTAACGTCGACGAGTGTTGCGACAAACGGCGCGGACGATGTGGCAGGGTCGAACCCGAAACGTTTCAAGATGAACGGGATCATCGACCCGGTGAGCGTCCCCCACAGAACGATGCCGATCAGTGAGAAAAAGATCGTCAGAGCGACCAGAGGCCAATGTTCCGAATAATCGAAAAGACCGAGCTTCTGCCATATTGCGATCCGCGCGAAACCGATGACGCCTAATATCACGCCAAGCGTGAACCCGGAAAAGATCTCGCGCTTCATTACATACCACCAATCACGCAGGGTCAATTCCTTCAGCGACATCGCCCGTATTATCAGGGTCGCCGCCTGCGAACCGCTGTTTCCGCCTGACGAGATTATCAGCGGGACGAACAACGCGAGCACGACGGCCTTCTCTATCTGCTTGTCGTAATAACCCATCGCCGAGGCGGTCATCATCTCGCCGAAAAAAAGAATTATCAACCATCCGGCACGCTTTCTTACCATCTCCGGCAGGGGCGTTTCGGTATACGGCAGGTCCAGTGCTTCAACACCGCCGAATTTTTGTATGTCCTCGGTCGCCTCTGCCGCCGCTACGTCAAGGATATCGTCTACCGTGACTATGCCGACCAGCACACCGTTGCCGGTTATGACCGGCAGGGCCGTGCGGTCATATTTCCGGAACATCTCGACGGCCTCCTCTCGGTCCATAGTGTCAGGAAGGGCTATGAACCGATTGTCCATAAGTTCCTCCACGCGTGTTTCCGGCCGAGCCATCAACAGATCACCTATGCGGACGTCGTCAATGAGCTGCTGTTCGCGGTTGACCACGTAAACAATGTTCAGGGTTTCCGCCTTCCTGCCGAATTCGCGTATATGCGCGAACGTTTCGTCGACCGTCCAGCCGGGGCGCGCCTGAATGTAATAAGGCGTCATGAGGCGCCCGACGCTGTTCTTCTCGTACCCGAGGAGTGAACTCGCGACGCTGCGCCCTTCGTCCGAAAGCAAATTCAGCGTCTCCTTTAGAACGTGTGGCGGCAGTTTTTCGAGAAAGAACGTGCGGTCGTCCGGCGACATATCGTCGAGGATCGCCGCCACTTCGCGTTTGCCAAGGTTATTGATGATGCTTTGCTGCGTCGTCGAGTCGAGGTACCCAAACACGTCCGACGCAGCCGCTTCGGGTAAAAGCCGGTACGCGACGGTCCTTTCGCCGGCGGGCAGCTTTTCGATGGCGTCCGCCGCCTCGCTCGGATGCATATCCAGCAGGGCCGCTCGGACCTCATCCCACCGCCGATCTGCAAGTTTCTCCAGCATCATTCGATCCCTCACGGAACTCAGGCTATAGACCGGTGCATTTAGCGCCGGTTATGTTTATTACAGTAAACGCTTTCTCTTCGGTCGCTTCTTGGCTCAGGCGTTCGACCAGGACCTGCTCTTGGATAAGCTCGCGCTGCATATTGCGCCGGCGGTGCTGCCCGTCCTTCACCACCGGGACAGACGAGGTTAGCGGATGCTCTCGGTAAAATGTTCTCGCACGGAAATTCGAGCATAAACTTTCTCCATCTCATACTCACTGGGCCCGGCCGGCACTATCGGCTTACCGGATCTCAATACTTATCCGGAGCCGGCCCGCTGGCCACGATCATCAAACCACATCTCGCTCCGCAGGGGAACAGCGATTTTTATGGAATTAATGAAATTACGCGATTTTTACGATATTTATGATCTTTAGCGAATTTAATGATTCTTAAGGCCGGCCCGCGCTCCTGTGACGTCGCGAACCGCGAAGATCGGCCCTTCGCGGCCGTAAAATACCAACGACCGCACAGAACTATGTCACTATCCGGCCACTCAAGCGCCGCTATGCCGCCATCGCCGCGCCGCCAACAATTTTTCAAGCCAGCGCGCCCATAATTATGATCCGGCCGTCGGCCTTCCGACAAATTTTCCGGAGAGGCGTTTGCCGTGCGCCCGACAAAGGTATTAAAATGTACATTTTATAACAGCAAATCTTTAAAACAGAGAGGAATATAATGGCTGGAAGAAACAAGATCACGGTCGTCGGGGCCGGAAACGTCGGCGCCACCGCCGCTCACTGGATCGCCTCAAAGGAATTGGCGGACGTCGTCCTCGTCGACATCGTCGAAGGCACCCCGCAGGGCAAGTCGCTCGACCTGGCGCAAGCCGCCCCCATCGACGGGTTCGACGTGAAACTCGTCGGCTCAAATTCGTACGAGGAGACCGCCGGCTCGGACGTCGTCATCATCACCGCGGGCCTGCCCCGCAAGCCCGGCATGAGCCGCGACGACCTGCTGAAAACCAACTCCGAGATCGTCGGGAACGTCACGGAACAGATCGCCAAACATTCGCCAAACGCTTTTATTATAGTGGTTTCCAACCCGCTCGACGCCATGGCACAGGTGGCATTCCGCCGGTCGGGCTTCCCGAAGAACCGGGTCATGGGAATGGCCGGCGTCCTGGACTCCGCCCGCATGCGCTGCTTCCTGGCCGAAGCCCTGAACGTCTCCGTCGAGAACGTCACCGCCTTCGTCCTCGGCGGCCACGGCGATACCATGGTCCCGCTGCCGCGCTACTCGACCTGCGCCGGCATCCCCGTGACCGAGCTGCTGCCGAAGGATCAGCTCGACGCCATCATCGACCGGACCGCCAACGGCGGCGCTGAGATCGTCGGCCTGCTCAAAACCGGCTCGGCATTCTATGCACCCAGCCTCGGCGCGGTCGAAATGGCCGAAGCTATCCTTAAGGATAAAAAGAAGATATTGCCCTGCGCCGTCTTTCTCGAAGGCGAATACGGCATTAACAACCTGTTCGTCGGCGTCCCGGTCAAGCTCGGGAAAAACGGAGTTGAACAGATCATCGAGATCAACCTGACCAACGACGAACGAGCCGCCCTCCAAAAGAGCGCCGGCGCCGTCCAGGAACTGATCGACGTTCTGGGTATCTAACATTCACCCGCATCGAAATTTTAAGGGAAGGCTTTCATCCGCCTTCCCTTTTTTCGTTCAAATCGGTCATTCTGATCGATTCATTCAGTCAGACTGAAAGCATTTCACCGCCTGACCGAATCCGCAAACACCGCTAACTCCTTTACCTGCCAAAATTAACACATTGGCACGCGCATTGATAATAGCTCGGCGGCAATTTATGCCATCACGAAAGCACTCACTTCCATCTCCGCTTTCGAAGGAGTTCACCATGACATATACAATGCAAAGGTTTTCGAGGATCAGAAAGCTGGCATCGCTAGCCCTGCTCACCTCGTTCCTTTTGACCAATATCGTCGCGGCGGGGCCTGCCAGGATATCCGACAGTACCTCTGTAGCGAACGAATCAATTTCAGCGAATCTTACCACCGATCTGACCCAGCTTGGCCGTGAAGGAAGACTGCGTCAATCACCAGGCTTTGAGGAAGCGACTTCTAAGTTGCTCAAGGCGCTGGAGAATGGTAACTTCCGCCGGCCTGTAATATTGGACGAAAAGGGCGAGAGCCGGGAAATAGCGATTGAACAGTTGGCACTCAGCATCGGGCGCTCGGATGCACCTGCCGGTTTACGAGGCAGAACACTGCTCAAGCTTGAGACCGCCGTCCTTTTCTCCAACTCCAGTTCTGCGGCCCAAGCTTCGCGATGGATCGATTCGATCGTTGAACGAGCGGCCGCTGAAAAAGGATCCACGATCCTTTATATTGACGAGCTTGACAACGTGCTCGGACGCGGGCCGGCAAACAGCCGCCTGCTGGGTGCGTTGATCTCCGGACAGATCGCAATGGTTGGAGGCAGTTCCGCCGCGGCGTATTCCGAGATGATCGAGCGCCGGCCGGAACTTGCTGAGCTGTTCGAACCTATAACTCTTTCAACCTCAGCTGCTGACAATGCGGAAGAGGTCGCCGTTGAAGATGACGAAGGTTTTGCCGGCGACAATGTCTCGCCCGATCTTCGACAGATGATGGCGGCGGATGCAAGCGGCAAGACGCGCGTCGATGTGATCGTTCAATCGAAGGACGCTGACAGCCGGATCTTCCGCACGCTGCTCGAAAGCGGCGACGTCAGGTTAAACGGACGCATCGGTAAGACGAACACGATCGTGGTGAACGCATCGCTGGCCGCTATTCAGCAAATGTCACTCAGCGGACTCGTGAACTATATCTCCCCTGACCGGCAAACACGGTTGACCGGACATGTTGAAGACACCATTGGTGCCGCACTTGTCCGGTCAATGCCGGCAACCGCGTCGCGTCGGGCGTACACGCTCGACGGCAGCGGAGTCGGCGTGGCTCTGTTGGATTCGGGGATCTACCTTTCGCATAACGGTTTCAAGGACAACTCCGGAAATTCGAGGATCGTCGCAAATGTCAATTTTACGTCGGCGAGCATAAATCAGACGAACGATAACTACGGACACGGAACGTTCGTCGCAGGTACTGCCGTCGGCAACTCGAATTACGATGGCGGTAAATATCGCGGCGTGGCACCAAACGCGAGAATAATCAGCGTCAAAGTGCTCGGCGACACCGGCAACGGCCAGGTCTCCTGGCTTCTGAACGGCATGAACTGGGTGCTGCAGAACAAGGATGAACACAACATCCGCGTTGTAAATATCAGCCTCAGCACCAATGCCGTAGATTCGTACAGGAACGACCCGCTTTGCCGTAAGGTTAGAGAGCTTGTCGCAGCAGGTATAACCGTTGTGGTAGCGGCAGGTAATCTTGGAAAGACTTCCACAGGCCAGAAACTCTACGGCGGTATCGGATCTCCGGGAAACAGCCCATATGCGATCACGGTGGGCGCGTCGAACAGCTACGGCACAACCAAGCGGGTCGACGACAACGTAACATCATTCAGCTCCCGCGGCCCGACGCGAAGCTATTTCACGAATGCGGCCGGTGAAAAGGTTTACGATAACCTTATTAAGCCCGACCTCGTCGCTCCGGGCAATAAAATTATCTCCCACAGATCCGCCACCAGCATACTTGCGTGGACTAACCCGAGCATCATCGTGAACCTTCTTGCCAACAAGAATGACGGCATGATGCTTATGAGCGGCACCTCGGCTTCCGCGCCGATCGTGGCCGGTTCTGCTGCGTTGCTTCTGCAAGCCAATCCGAAGCTTACTCCCGGGATGGTAAAAATGCTGCTGCAGTATTCCGCACAGCCGCTTGCCGGCGCGGATATGCTTGAGCAAGGTGCCGGGCAGCTGAACGTTGAAGGCTCCGTAAGGCTTGCAGCGTCGCTGCGTACGGACGTAGATTTTCGCGGCCTTACCAAAGGCGATTCGCTGGTGCCCGATCTCTGGTCGATGCCTGTAGCGCTTACGACTATCGGAGGTTCCTCTTTCCGCTGGTCGCAGATGATCATAGGCAGCCATTCGTTTATCACCGGCCAGCAACTCGTTTCGAGCTTCCAAGGTGTCTATCAGACGGACAGCTCATTTGCGGACGGTGTATTGATAGGCGACGGCACGCTCAGTCTCGATCCTTCGGCGTTCACCGGCGGGTTAAGCCTATTTTCAAGCGTGATCCGAAGCGACGGCGGTCCTTTAGGAAGTGGAAATCCGCTGCTTAGAAGCGGCGTCCTTATCGGTGACGGTGTCCTTATTGGCGATGGTGTTTTGATCGGCGATGGTGTTTTGATCGGCGACGGCGTTTTAATAGGCGACGGCGTGTTGATCGGTGACGGAGTCTTGATCGGCGACAGTGTCTTGTTCGGCGATCCGACCCCGGGTATGTAAGCAGATAAGCTAAGGAGAAAACCATGACATATCAAATAACCGCCAACGTTGCCGTAAACGAGATTCCTTTTGTCCAGCCGCGGCTGACCGTCGCGCCCCAGATGTCGCGTTTGTTCGAACTTCGCGACGAGGACCGTCGAGAAGCTCTCGAGTTTCTTGCGATCAGGCCCGTTCACACGATCGTGATGTCGAGCTATATCAACGACAACGGCATCGATTCCCCGCTTAACCGCGGTACATTCTTTGGCTATCGCGGCGCTAACGGCCGCCTCGAAGGTATGGCCCTGATCGGCCATGCGACCCTCGTCGAAGCCAGATCGGACGACGCCCTGAAAGCTCTGGCATATCAGGCCAGGCAATCATCCGTCCCGGTAAAGCTCATAATGTCCAGCGGGCACGAAGCAGAGGACTTCTGGCATTACTATCGCCGGGGCATACACGCTCCTAGACTCACCTGCACGGAACTGCTGTTCGAAGTAGGCTTTCCCTACCTCGTGCCTGAGTGCGAATTCGAGCTGCGCAATGCCCGACCGGACGAACTTATGGAAGTTGCCGAGGCTCAGGCTGAAATTGCACTGCTGGAAAGCGGTGTCGACCCGATGGTAACCGACCGCGAAGGCTTTCTGATGAGGGTACTAAGGCGAATCGAACAGGGCCGCGTATTTGTGGCGACCGAAGATGGCCGAATTGTCTTCAAGGCGGAGATCATCGCTCAGACCTCAGAAGCCGCGTATCTTGAGGGCGTATATGTTGCCCCGCATATGCGAGGCCAAGGCGTAGGATCAAATTGTCTTGCCGGGCTGACGCTTGAGCTCCTGAAGCGGGTTCCGAATGTTTGCCTATTGAGCAATATCAATTTCATCGACGCTCACATGAGCTATTTGAAAGCCGGCTATAGAAACACTGATTCCTGCACTACTATCTTTGTTTAGTACAAAAAAACTCTGGACAACGATAATCGTGGTAAGCAATAATGTTAACGGGAGCGGCTATTCCCTTGAAGCAGCCCGCTCCCGTACCCGCACGCTTATCCGATCAATGCTCAGGACTTAGCAGCCCATTAGAAGCAGATCAACAAGCAGCAATGCTGATTCCTCTCTGTTCCGGCTTCGATGAAAACGCAGCAGCTAACAAAACTATACATGCGGGCAATCCTCATTGCCGGCGCGATCTGCTGCGCATTTGCTTTGCTGAATCTTCCGACCGCCACTCTTGATCTCTATTTTGTATTACTATTTGCCTTCACTGCTTTGGTCGGGTCGCGAATCACCGTAAAGATCCCACGGGTTAAGACCCATATCGCCGCTTCCGATACGTTTGTTTTCCTGGCACTGCTGCTGTACGGGGGCGAGACCGCGATCATTCTTTCGGCTGTGGATGCTTGTTTTGCGTCGTGGAGGTTTTGCCGGAAAAAGATCACGGTCTTCTTCAATGCTGCGGCGATGGCCCTGTCAACTACGGCAGTGGTTGGGGTACTGCATCTTCTCAACCTCTCAGATCCCGCACACCTCAACAGCGCCGAGAACAATGTTCAGAAGTTCTTTATTGCATTGTGTGTCATAGCACTGACGCAATTCCTCGTAAACACGTTTATCGCTACTATGCATGACGTGATCAAGAATTCCCTGCCCTTTTGGGAAACATGGAAGAACAAATACATCTGGGCGTTCTTTAGTTATTTTATCGGGGCGGCCGGAGCGGGAATGCTGGTCCAGATCTCAGATTCGGTCGGCGTCGGGGTGATCGTTGCCACGTTTCCGGTAACAGTTTTCGTCTTTCTCACCTACCGAATGTACTTAAGGAATGTCGAGATCTCGGTAAAACAGGCCGAGCAGGCACAGCGGTACGCTGACAGATTGAAAGACCAGGCGGCGGCACTTCGCGAATCGGAAGAGCGTTTTCGAAGCGCGTTCGAATATGCACCGATCGGCATAGGAATCGCCACATCGACCGGACAATGGCTTCGTGTAAACCGAGCGTTGTGTGAAATATTGTCGTACCCCGGCGACGAGTTGCTAGGGATGAATTATCAATCGTTGATCTATGAAAAGGATCTTGCAATAACGCTCTCAAAAACGCATGAATTACTGACCGGCATCACCGCAAATTACCAGACCGAACAGCGATTCGTCGATCGGAACGGCAGAACGGTCTGGACGTCACTCAGCGTCTCTTCGACAACGGACGGAATTTCTGATCGTCCTAACCTGATATTTCAAGTTCAGGACATTACCGACCGAAAGCTTGCAGAAGCGAAACTGCAGCACGAGGCTACCCATGACGCGCTGACCGGCCTGCCGAATCGTACGTTTTTCATGGAAAAGCTATCGCGAGCTCTAAACCGTATGAGCGCGTACGCAGATTATCGCGTAAGCCTTCTCTTCATAGACCTTGATCGATTTAAGCACGTAAACGACTCGCTCGGGCACCTGATCGGCGACCAGCTATTGATAGCAATATCGCAAAGGCTTCGGCAGTGCATTCGTCCCGCGGACACTGTCGCCAGGCTCGGCGGTGATGAATTTACGATCCTCGTTGAAGGAAAATTTGAGACCGAGGAACTCATTGGTATCGCCGATCGCATACAGCAAAGGCTCGGGATGCCGTTCGATCTTTCCGGCAACGAAGTGTACAGTTCGGCCAGCATCGGCATTTTGCATGCGACCCACGCACACAATAATTCGGAAGATATGATGCGCGATGCCGATACTGCTATGTATCAGGCAAAACGTGCCGGAAAAGCACGGCACGCCGTCTTTGACGAGGAAATGCATCGGGCGGCGCGCGAGACGCTAAAGCTTGAAACCGACCTTCGGCGGGCGATCGAACAGGACGAGATCAACATAGTTTATCAGCCGATCTATACGCTCGAGACCGGGCAGGTCGAAAGCCTCGAAGCACTGGCGCGCTGGGACCACCCGACTTTCGGACGCATCCCGCCGGATAAATTCATATCGCTTGCGGAAGAACTCGGGCTGATCGACAAATTAAGCGATCAGATCTTTCGAAAGTCGTGCATGCAAACGCGTGCGATCCATTCGGCAAATCCGGACCGCCCTCCTGTTAGCCTCAGTCTCAACTTATCTTGCAGGCAGTTTGCTCAGACCTCATTGGTGGAGCGTATTGGAAGCATCCTGGAAGCAACAGGATTCCCACCGTCCCGTTTGAAACTAGAGATCACGGAGTCGGTTCTATTCGAGTATCCAGAACAGGCGATCGAAATGCTTAACGAGTTGTGTGGTTGGGGAATAGAGATCAGTGTTGACGACTTCGGGACAGGATATTCGAATCTTAGCTATTTGCTGCGGCTGCCTATTGCAAATCTGAAGATCGACCGCTCATTTGTAAGATCTATCGACCAGGCTGGCGGCACCGAGGAGATCGTGCAGGCAATAGTGCACCTTGCGCGAAACCTTAAACTCCGCGTTGTTGCCGAGGGTGTTGAAACCCCATCCCAAATAGCGGTTCTGAAACGTTTGGAATGTGACGCGGTGCAAGGATTCTATTACTCGGAACCACTCAGCTACGGAGTCGTGAAACGGGCACTTTACCGGGATGAGGCAACAGAGATCCCGGCTCTGCCTCTGGACGAACTGCCCTGCATTACCGGGATCCAATAAAGATCTCAGCAAATTTATTTTCTCAGCCAGCCGAACAGGGCGTTTACCGTCACATCGCGATTGGTCTCATAAATGGCGCGGGTGAGCGGTATCGACATCGGACAGACTTGCACGCAGTTCTGAGCATTTCCGCAATTCGTAATGCCGTCTTCGCCCATCAAACCGTTCAGGCGTTCTTCGATGGTGATCTTGCCGGTGGGATGCATGTTAAAAAGCCGAGCCTGAGCAATGGCCTGCGGCCCGATGTACTGGTCGCCGGAGTACTGCGGGCAGGCTTCGAGGCAGCACCCGCACGTCATGCAGCGTGAATATGCATATCGCTCCTGAGCTACTTCGTTCGAGATCTGAGGCCCCGGCCCGAGGTCATAGCTGCCGTCGAGTTCGATCCACGCGTGTACCTGTTTCAGGTGGTCGAACATGCGGGAGCGGTCAACCTTCAAATCGCGAACATTCGGAAATTTCGACATCGGCTCGAGCGTTACCGTGTCGCTGCCGGATGCAAGTAGCAGGTCATCGATCAATGCCGAGCACGACTGTCTAACGCGGCCGTCGATCACCATTGTACAGATACCGCATACCTGTTCAAGACAGCTCATGTCCCATACCGGCGGCGTGGTGCGCTTGCCGTCGAATGTGACCGGCTCTTTTCTGATATCCATCAGGACGGAGATCACATTCAGATTACGCCGATAAGGTATCTCGAACGTTTGCCAATAGGCCGCGGAATCTTCCCTGTCGCGTCGCTGTAACTTGATCTTTATCTTTTGCGGCGGGTTTTCGAGCCGCTTTTTCTCTATATGCTTTTCCATTCGGATTCAAATACAGATCAGGGCAGAATCACCTGAACATTGCTAATCTTTCGTCAAATGCACCGTCGATACCGAACACCCACGAATAACACAGACGGTGGACCGCCTACGCTTCTTTACTCTTGCCTTTCGAGTAATCTCGTTTTCGAGGCTCGACGAGCGAAATATCGACCGCCTCGTAGGAAAACACGGGCGCTTCGTCGGAATATTCAGCGATAGTGGTCTTCATCCAATTCTCGTCGTCACGTTCCGGGAAATCGGGCTTGTAATGTGCGCCGCGCGATTCATTCCTATTCAGGGCACCAAGCGTGATGACACGCGCGAGCTGAAGCATATTCCAGAGCTGGCGTGCGTGCGGTACGGCCTGCGTCGCCCATAGATTGGAATCGTTGATAGAAATGCGATGGAAGCGCTCTATCAATTCAAGAAGTTTTTCATCAGTCGCCTTAAGCCGGTCATTGTAACGGACGACGGTGACGTTGTCCGTCATCCATTTGCCCATTTCTTCGTGCAGCTTGTATTGGTTTTCCGAGCCCTCGTTTCGGATGATCTGGTCGTTAATTTCCTGTTGGCGTTTGAGCTCCGCCGCGTGAATGCCGTTCGTCTCGGTTGAACGGCGCTCGACGTTCTTTGCATATTCGATCGCCGAAGGTGCGGCGACAAAACCACCGTACACACAAGAAACGAGCGAATTTGCCCCGAGACGATTCGCGCCATGGATCGAGTAGTCACATTCTCCGGCGGCGAACAGGCCCGGAATATTGGTTCGCTGCTCGAAATCGACCCAAAGGCCGCCCATCGAATAATGTACGCCCGGGAAAATACGCATCGGCACGTAGCGCGGATCGTCGCCTACGAACATTTCGTAGATCTCAAGGATCGCACCGAGTTTTCGGGTAAGGGTTTCGGCAGGAATATGTGTCAGATCCAGATAAACCTGGTTTTCGCCGCCAACGCCCTGGCCTTCAAGGCAGACCTGAAAGATCTCGCGTGTGGCGATGTCTCTAGGGACCAAGTTGCCATACGCAGGATACTTCTCTTCCAGGAAGTAGAAGCGCTCGGCTTCGGGAATATCACGTGGATTTCGTTTGTCCTCGACATTTCGCGGCACCCAGACGCGACCGCCTTCACCACGAGCAGATTCGCTCATCAGCCTGAGTTTGTCCTCACCGGGGATCGATGTCGGGTGTACCTGAATAAATTCGCCATTGGCATACCGCGCACCTTGCTGATAACAAGCGGAAACGGCACTGCCTGTGCACGTCATCGAATTCGTAGATTTGCCGAATATTAATCCCGGTCCGCCGGTAGCCATGATCACGGCATCGGCCGCGAACGCTTTAAGCTCCAGCGTCTGCAGATTCATCGCGATAAGCCCGCGGCAGACCTGATGATCATCCAGGACGAGCGAAAGCATCTCCCAGCCTTCGTATTTGTTGACCTTTCCCTGAACTTCCCACTTTCGCACCTGTTCGTCGAGCGCATAGAGAAGCTGCTGGCCAGTCGAAGCTCCGGCAAACGCAGTTCGATGATGAAGCGTTCCGCCAAAGCGCCGAAAATCCATCAGGCCCTCGTTCGTTCGCGAAAACGGTACGCCCATTCGATCGAATAGATAAATGATCTGCGGCGCCATGTCGCACATTTGCTTGACAGGCGTCTGATTCGCCAGGAAATCACCGCCATAAACCGTGTCGTCAAGGTGTTTGGCCGGGGAGTCGCCTTCGCCCTTTGTGTTCACTGCTCCGTTGATTCCGCCCTGTGCGCAAACAGAGTGCGAACGCTTTACCGGCACGACCGAGATAAGGTCAACCTCATGCCCGGCTTCTGCGATCTTCATTGCAGCGGCCAATCCCGCCAATCCGCCGCCGACAACGGCTATTTTCAATCCACTTGCTGCCATATCTCTATTTTCAGAAACTCCTTGACCCGGTCGGCTCGACCATTCCCGATTTTTCAGCCTGCTCACAGAATGCAGTAGGCAACAGCCCGCACGGGCTGACAAATGACAACGCCGCGTTAATGCCGACTGCCGAAAGAAAGACGGCTAACCCGATGCATGCATACATTGCAAGACGTTGAGCACGTTCGCCGATAACGATTCCCCAATCGACCGCGAAAAGCCAAAAACCGTAGGCAAGATGCCATGCGGTTGCAATAACACCGAGGATATAAAAAAGCAGTATGCCGACGTTCTTAAATTCCGCCGCCACGATATTAAACGCCTGGTCGGCATTGCCGGCCACAGGATTTCCATACGACTCGAGTCCAGGAATTATGCCGAACCGAAGATTCAAAACGTGGAACGTGATAAATATGAAAAGAAATATTCCGGTGGCGCGCTGAAAAAAGTAAAACCAGTTCCTGCCGTATCCGTAACTCGTCATATTCGGTTTCGATTCCGCCGATATCACAACGCCATAAACCGAGTGGAACAACAGCGGAAGAAAGATGCCGAAGATCTCGATAAAGATCAGGTACGGCATATGATGGATGTCCCGAACATGGTCATTGAAAACCTCGGGCCCGCTCATCGCCGTCGAATTCGTATACATATGGACAAGAAAGAACGCACCCAACGGCACGATTCCCGTCAACTGATGCAGTTTCCGTAAAAGGAACGTGTTGCTGAACTTAATAGCCATTATGATTAGCTTTGCTGCCTTGAAGAGTCACTAATAGCGATTATGAGATTCTAATTCCAATTGCGTAATTCGGCAATCGTAACGCATAAGTTTTTTACTATATCGCGTTTTTGTTATTAGATAAAATGAATTCACTTGCGGTGATTATTCAGAAAATCTTATAATTAAATCATAAGGCATTATGCATATCGAAACGTTAAAAGTATTTTGCGACCTCGTAGACCTCCAGAGCTTTTCCCTCGCAGCGGAACGCAACTTTATTACTCAGTCTGCCGTTAGCCAACAGATACGCACACTTGAGGACAAATTCAAACGCCGTTTGCTCGAGCGCGTACGCGGACGGCGTGAGGTCAAGCTCACGAACGCAGGCGAGGTGTTTTACCGCGAAGCCAAGAATGTACTGGCGAGTTACGACCATCTTCACGAAAGCCTGCGGGGACTGGTCGGAACGGTCGGCGGCACTGTAAAGGTCGCGACCGTTTATAGTGTCGGGCTTCACGAGCTGCCGGAAAAGGTCCGCGAATTCATGCAGAAGTTCCCGTCGGCGAAGATCGATCTCGAGTATTCACGAACGACGCGTGTGGTCCGCGACGTGCTCAACGGCACGGTGGAACTTGGCGTTGTTGCCTTTCCCGAACCGCGGCGCGGCCTGACTATTGTAAATATGCCGCCGAACAGGCTCGTACTTATCTGCCCGACCGATCATAGACTCGCAAAGCGCGCCCAGGTTAAGGCCGCGGATCTGAACGGCCAGGACTTCGTCTTGTTCGAACGCGACGTGCCGACCCGAAAGGCAACGGACAAGATATTGAAGGAGCACGGGGTCGAGGTAAAAAAGATCGCCGAATTTGATAACATCGAGACCATAAAACGTGCGGTTGAGGTCGGATTCGGCTTGGCGATCGTGCCTCATGCGGCGGTGATGGACGCTGAAAGCAGTAGTCGCATCGCAGTCATTAAATTGGCAGAGAAGGAATGGGTAAGGCCAGCCGGCGTTATCTACCGCAGCGACAAGAATTTGTCGGTAGCAGCGAAAAAATTCGTCAACCTGCTCGAATCGCCGATAAGCACTTAAGAACTCGCTCTGGAACTGAGCGCAGTTTGAATGTGATATGAGGCGGAGATTTGTATTTTATTCTTTAGTGAACATTTTTTATAATGGTTTGAGTCATGGATCTATGGCTTGATCTCAACGTTTTCCTCAAACTGATCGTGATTAGTGTTCTTGCCGGAGTATTGGGGTGGGAACGCGAGAGCGCCGGAAAGTCCGCGGGGCTGCGCACGCATCTTCTTGTGGGGATCAGTTCGGTGCTATTTATAGTTATAGGAGAATTAATGTTCAGCCGTTACAGCGTTTACGGTCAGAGCATGAGGTTTGACCCGGTCAGGATTCTTGAAGCCATCGTGACGGGTATAAGTTTTCTCGGCGCCGGGATGATCTTCTTCAGCAGGTCGAAAAAGGGAGTTCGCGGCCTTACGACCGCAGCAGGCATACTGACGACTGCTGCGATCGGAATGATCGTCGGGCTGGAGCGTTACATACTCGCCGCGGGATGCACACTAATCGTCTTTACTATCCTGCATTTTGTGAATAAGTTTGAAAGTTATTACGCATCGTCGAGTTCAGATTCGGATCGCATGTAGTATTTCCAAGTATTTAAGTAGTATCAATAATGAGCAGTTCCCACGAAACAAAACCGTATCGGCTTACCTTTAATCCAAAGCCGCAATATCTTCATGTCCATGTCGAAAGCAATACCGACTCCTACGAGCTCTCTATTCGGTTTTGGAATGAGATCGCGGCGGAGTGCAAGCAGAACAAATGGAAAAAGGTCTTGGTCGAAGAGGATATTCCCGAAGACATTTCCGTTGCAGAAGCGTTCGAGCTGGCGTCCGAGCTACCGCAGATAGGATTTTTCGGCGTGAAGATCGCATTTGTCGATCATTATATCGAGCAGGAAGAGATGAATAAGTTCTCGGAAATGGTTGCTGTGAACCGGGGCCTGAACGCAAAGATATTCACCAATACGAACGAGGCGGAGAAGTGGCTGTTGAAATCATAGATCACTCGACGCTCATTAGAACGATCTGCGGAGCTGCCGACGATGTATTTAATGCCTGTTTTAACATCGGTACAAGGCCTTCGGCTTCCATATAATCGCGGCCGAGCAGCCGTCTGAACCGCTTGTTCTTTTCCTCGCCGGTCAATTCTCTCAACATCCCGCGAAAGAATGCCGAAACCAATTCCGGGGCGAACTGCTTTCCGGAATTGCGTTGAAGGTCCTCGATCACTTCATGCGCCGTACGGCGCCTCCGATACGGCCGGTCGGTCGTCATTGCATCGAATGAATCCGCGAGATTAACGATCTTCGCAATATACGGAATTTCACGATCGTACAATCCGTCGGGGTAGCCACGGCCGTCGAGGCGTTCGTGATGATATTTTGCCGCTAACGGAACATCAGTATACGGATGATGTATCGGCTGCAAAATCTCATACCCGACGGCGGGATGTTTGTTCAACTCGGCTGATTCCTTGGCGTTGATCCGATACGGCGCGTTTATTATCTTTCGTTCGACGGTCAGCTTGCCCACATCGTGCAAATATCCGGCAACGGCCGCTCCTTCGACCTCGTCTTCACCCCAGCCGAGTTCGGCGGCAATTATCTCCGAATACTTTCCTACCCGGACCGAATGCCCTTCTGTGTATTTGTCCTTGCAATCGATCGCCGCCGCGAATGCACGCACAGTATCCTTGTAGGTCGTTCGGAGGTCATCGTAGAGTTTTCGATTCTCCTCCGACCGGCGTTCGATCTCGGCCATTAAATTTCGCTGTGAGATAGCCACGCCGACATGCCGGCCCATCGCACAGATTATCTCCCGTTCGTAGGACGTATAGGATTCGCCGGTGGCCTTCTCGCCGAGGAAAACGGCACCCACTATCTCGCCGCGTATGATCAGCGGCAGGAACAATTCGATCTTTCTGTTCGTCAGGACGCTTTGGTTGCGGTGAAAGAACGGCAGCGATTTCGCCTGATCGATCTCGATCGGGTAGAGGCCGTTGGCCAGGAATTGAGATTCGTCGTCGAAGCCCAGCGTCATGCTGAGCGGGAAGTCGTCACCAAGGCCGCGAACAGCGACCATTGTTAGTTCATGGCTGTATCGGGAATATCGAGCGACGCCACCGCGCATAATGCCGAGTGAACCCGACATTAGGTGGAGAGACGTACGGATCGTCTCCGAGAAGTTGTTCTTATCGGCAACCGCCTGCCCGAGGTCAGCAAGAGCGCCGAACGTATGTATAAGCTTGTGTTTTTCTCCAGCCATTTTCTGATCGGTCATGCGATCGTGACATGTTTCGTGAGCCCGAGCAGTTCGAAAAGCTCGATCGTATCAGGCTTTAGCTCCGCAAATACGACATCGGTTCCGGAACCGGAAGCTGAATCTATTACGCCTAATAAGATCGAAATGCCGATACTGTTGATAATCTCGGTATCGGTGAAATTTACGATCAATCGTTTGCATCCGGCCTCGAGACGTTTTCGGCATTCGCGCTCGACGCGTTCGCCGCTCAGCTTGTTCAGATAGTCTCCGGCATACACGACGGCGGTCTCGCCGTCTGCCTCAACAGAGGCCCCGAGTTCCCTTTCACTGATCACTTAATTTTTTATCCTTTATAATTTAGAACGAGTAATGTCAGAAATGACTTGAGGTTTTTTACCACAAACTCCGAAATAACACAACAGAAATTTGCACACCTTAAGATTTGTCCGCCGGCGAAATATTCAATCGCTTTTCTGTTTCAAGGATATTCTCGGTGGCCTTCACAACCGTATCAGGGTTTAGAGAGATAGAATTTATGCCTTTTTCCACTAAAAACTCAGCAAATTCGGGATAATCTGAAGGGGCCTGGCCGCAAATTCCGATCTTCTTACCGGTGCGATTTGCCGCATCTATCGCCATTGCGACCATTTTCTCGACGGCGCCGTTACGTTCGTCGAATAGATGTGCGACCATTTCAGAATCTCGATCGAGCCCCAAAGCAAGCTGTGTGAGGTCATTTGACCCGATCGAATAACCGTCGAACACCTTTAAAAATTCATCGGCGAACACGACATTTGCAGGGAGTTCACACATTGCATAGACCTCTAGACCGTTTTCGCCCTGGACAAGCCCATGTTCCGCCATGAGCGCTATGACCTTTTCGCCCTCTTCGACAGTCCGGCAGAACGGGATCATAGCCTTAACGTTGGTCAGGCCCATATCGTCACGAACCCGGCAAAGCGCTTGGCATTCGAGCTTGAACCCGGCCGCATAGCGTTCGTCATAGTAACGCGATGCCCCGCGAAACCCGAGCATCGGGTTTTCTTCGACCGGCTCGAATTCACGTCCGCCGATAAGTCGTGCGTATTCGTTCGATTTAAAATCCGACATCCGTACTATAACGGGTTTGGGATAGAATGCCGCCGCGATCCGGCCGACACCTTCCGCCAGATTTCGGATAAAGTACTCCTTCGGCTCCTCTTCGCGAATCCGCTCCGATATCTCGTCAATATCCTCGCGTTTACGTAGATTCGGATAATTTACGAGGGCCATAGGATGAATACCGATATTGTTGTTTATGATGAATTCGAGCCGTGCCAATCCGACGCCGTCGTTCGGCAACAGCGATACGGCGAATGCATGATCAGGATCGCCGACGTTCATCAACACCTGCGTCCGCGGACGTTCATTCGAAGTGATCTTGTGTTTGTCCACCTTAAAATCGACTCTGCCGTAATACACGTTGCCGCGGTCGCCTTCGGCGCAGGATACGGTAACATCAGTGC
>JAEZIT010000063.1 GCA_023436495.1 Acidobacteriota bacterium | reverse complement strand
GCCATACGGCGCTCTGTTTTCCACCGCCTTTTACGAAGGCCGGATTATATTCCGTCTTTATAAGCGTTTCGAAGTCCATCGCCATTTCCGGCCGCACGGAAACGATCGTAACCTCAAGCAACGAACGCGTCGGAGCCTTTTGCGTCTGTGCGGCGGCAGTGGAATTAAGAATGGATGCAAACAGGAATGCAGCAATGGCGGCAAATAGGTTAAAGCTTGCCGGAAAGCCGGTTTTTCGGTTCATTTCAGACCTCCTGAAGGGGGCAAGTACAACCGTGGGACGCTAAGACCGGCAACGCCCGCACCGACCAAAACTAAACCGCAAACGCACGGCGTGCCGCTCGGATTATTTGGAGAAGCACGAATTCTATTTGAACCTGAGGCCGCCGTCAATGCACCGTTCCGACAAGAAATTGTGGGATTTTTAGACAATAATGCCCGCAGATCAACACTCGGAACCTCCCGCCTCATAAGCTGTGAGCTTCACTCTTGTACTGACATTTGGTTTCTATTCTTACGGGCAGTCGGAAAACTATGTGCTTGAAACTCGCGAAACCCCCTCTCCACCGTCATCCGCATATCTGTGATTGACACAGGCATGTCTATACGCTTGGAACGACTGAAATACTGGTACGTCACCTTACCCGCATCCATTTTCATCGGTATGAGCAATCGACCGGTGCATTATCTCTTCCAGGACGCTGAGGTCAACGTCCGAGAGGCGTTTAATGTACAAGCAGGCCTTGCTCTTAGTATGCTTGCCGAGCTTTGCCATCAGTTCGTCATAGTCGTCGAAACTTCCCGAAATATAAAGCGTCAGCGACGCCTTTCGAGGCGAGAAACCGATCTTCGGCCAATCCAACTCCTTGCCTGAGGCGTATTTCAGGGGCTGAGAGCCGAACCCGACGATCGCCGAACCCCACATTACCGGCCGCTCGCCGCTCACACGCTGCATCATTTCCGCAACGCGAAAACTGTCGGCACGCTTCCGCTCGTCGTCTAACGAATTCAGAAAATCCTCGACGCTTTCATCCGTTGGCCTTGTCTTCGGTTCAGCCGCCATGGTCTCAATTTGCTCCTTGTTTTTCCAGAATTTCGCACTAGCATAACACCGGTTCCGAATACACCAAACCTCCTGCCCGTGACCCATCCGCGGCCCCCATCGATCGGCCGCTCCGCACTTGACAATCCTACGATAAATTCCTAACCTTAAGGTTCGTCTTTGAGCGTCCGCCCGACGGGCGTTTTTTGACGGCCATTCCGCAGTAGCTCAATGGCAGAGCATTCGGCTGTTAACCGAAGGGTTGTAGGTTCGAGCCCTACCTGCGGAGCCAAAATATTGACGAACGGACGCTTATGTGGCGTCCGTTTTGTTTTTATGGCGTTGAATATTCGGCTCGGCTGCTTTGGAGTATCGAAATAAGAAAAGCGGCAGAAATCGATCTGCCGCTTTTCTATCTTATCCGCCGGAATTTCGGCTTGGTTCTCGCCTCTATCTCAGGGATGCGTTTATTTTTTCGAGTATGGACGAGCCTGGGCATAGGTCCGATTCCGACATTGCGTTCAGCGGCCGGTCTGAGGTTTTGATCAGCTCATGCAGGTCGGACGACGTTTCGTCGACGTAAAGCAGGCCGGTCAGGATCTCGCCCTTCGCCTTTGCCCTCTGGACCGCGTTGATGGCGGAAAGACGGTCGAGCGGGTCCCAATCCTTTTCGAGCTTGTGCAGATGTATCGTAGTGCCGTCGTGCATCGTAAGGTCCTTGATGCTGCCTGCTTCGTAACTCGTCAGGATCTCGCGCGAGAGCGGCACGAAATCGACGATGCTCGTCGTTTCCATATGTTGGCGGACGTAATCGTACGATTTGGTCGAACCAGGGTTGTTGTTGAATGTTACGCACGGCGATATAACGTTCAGCAATGCAAACCCGTTGTGGTGCATTGCCGCTTTCAGCAGCGGGACGAGCTGTTCCTTATCGCCCGAAAAACTCTGCGCGACGAACGTGGCCCCGAGCTCGATGGCAAGGCTTGCCAGGTCGATCGCTTCGAACAGGTTAACGTTGCCGGATTTGTTCTTCGACCCGGCGTCGGCGGTCGCGCTGTCCTGCCCCTTGGTCAAACCATAACAGCCATTGTTCATCACGAGATAGACCATGTTCAGGTTTCGCCGGACGACGTGGACGAACTGGCCCATGCCGATCGACGCCGTATCGCCGTCGCCTGAAACGCCGAGGTAGATCAGGTCGCGGTTCGCCAGGTTCGCGCCCGTGGCAACCGACGGCATGCGGCCGTGAACCGAATTGAAGCCATGCGAATTCGAAAGGAAATAGGCAGGCGATTTGGACGAACAGCCGATGCCCGACAGCTTCGCGACCTTGTGCGGTTCGATGTTCATCTGCCAGCAGGCCTCGACGATCGCTGCGTTGATCGAATCGTGCCCACAACCCGCACACAGCGTGCTTAGGCTGCCTTCGTAATAATCAACCGTATAGCCGAGGTCGTTCTTCGGCAAAGCGGGATGTCGGAATTTAGAGCGTACGTATGTCATATTGTTCGCCGGTTTAACCGCCGGCTCGCTTATGGTTTCCGGATTTCAAGGTCCTTGCAGATCTTCAAAAACCAGGATGTCATTTACCGCCGAGTATCGCAACACAGCTGAATTTTAGAAATTCCTTATCTCCATGTCCTTCTTCAACAGGCGGTTGACTATTTGACTGCGATCGACGTTCTTTTCGACCGACAGCTTTTGAATGAATTCTTCGATCTCAGGCTCGAGGTATATCGGCAGGTTAAATTCTCCTTCCGGGTTGTAAAACTTGCCTCTGACCGCTTTTGAAAAGTCATACTCCTTTTTCATATTCATTCCTTTCGTTTCTCACTGCTTTCCTAGCGGAGATTATCCTTATGCGAGCGGACTTTGCATCTTCGCTCTTGTAAGTATGCGCGATCACAAGCAGATTGCCCATCTCATCCAATCCTATTGTGATCCAACGTTCCTCCGAATCGCTATGCTTTTCGTCGGGGATTGAAAGCAGATTCGGATCACGAAAAATAGTTGCCGCCCGCTCGAAACTGACTTTGTGTTTCCGAATGTTGGAACCGGCTTTGCGCGCGTCCCATTCAAAGTCGTAACGCATCAAATTTATAGCTTAACCTTGATCTGCCTATAAATATTATCCGCCGTTATCGGCATGCCGTCATAATTTAATACCGAAACGATCTTCGCCGGGTTTACGCCGAGTTCGATCATCATCAGGCTGCGAAACTGCGCGTCGCGGTTCTGTTCGATAACGAAGAGCCGATCATGAGCGTCGACAAATTCCTGAAATGCCTTGCCGAAAGGGAACGCGCGGACGCGCATTGCGTCTAGGTGAACGCCTTCAGCCGCGAGCAGTTCCAGCGCTTCGAGGGCCGAATCCGTTGACGTGCCAAAGAAAATGACACCGGCGTCTCCACCGTTCGGCGACGAGTAGAACTCCGGCTGCGGCACGAGTTCTTTTGCGGTGTCCCATTTCCGCATCAGACGGTCGACGTTTCGTCTATACGCGTCGCCGTCCTCGGTATAGACCGCAAATTCATCGCGGGACGATCCGCGCGTAGTAAAAGCGCCGCGCGTCACGTGCGTTCCGGCGATCGTACGGTAGGGAATTCCGTCGTCGTCGATGTCGAGGTAGCGGCCATATTTGCCCTTGAACTGTTCCAACGGCTGCGTCAGCGATTGATCGCCGTGCGGCTGGCCATCGGCTTCGGAAAGTAGCGTTTCCGCGGACCCGAAACCGTTACCGCGTGCGGCATCCTCTAATTTCTCACGCGACAATTTACCGTTGGACGAGTAAATAGCATCAAGCTGTTCGGCGGTCAGCACCTTTCCGCGGTCGTACCGGCGGCTGTCGTCCCAAACGAGCGGTTCGGTGACATGATCGTTCATCCCGAGGTCGAGGTCCGTCATCACGATCACCGGCGTCTGCAATCTTTCCGTCAGGTCGAATGCGTCCGCCGTCATTTCAAAACACTCTTTCGGGGTTGCCGGCAACAGCAGCGGATGTTTCGTATCGCCGTGCGAAGCGTATGCCGCCAGCAGCAGGTCCGATTGCTGCGTACGCGTTGGCATGCCGGTCGATGGGCCTGTACGCTGTACGTCGATCAGAACGGTCGGGATCTCGGCAAAATACCCGAGTCCCAGGAATTCATTCATCAGCGACACGCCCGGGCCGCTCGTTGCCGTGAATGCGCGTGCCCCGTTCCACATTGCACCCATTACCATACCAATCGCCGCGAGTTCGTCCTCGGCCTGCACGATTGCGTAATTATTCTTGCCCGTTTCCGGATCGACGCGGTACTTCGCCGCATATTTCGTAAAAGCATCGACGACCGATGTCGAAGGCGTGATCGGGTACCACGCCGCAACGGTCGCGCCGGCGTACACTGCCCCAAGCGCGCATGCGGAATTGCCGCTAAACAGGATCTTATCGCCCAACAGGTCACGGCGTTCGACACGCAGGCGGAACGGGTATTCGAAATTTTCCTTTACGTAATTTACGCCAAGGTTCAGCGCCTTTATGTTCGGCTCTATCAGCTTTTCCTTGCCCTTGAACTGCTCCCCGATCATTCCCTCGAGCACGGGAAATTCGATATCGAACAGCGTCGCGAGCGCGCCTATATAAACGATGTTCTTAAAGAGCTGCCGCTGGCGCGCGTCCGTATATTCCGCGTTGCAAAGCTCCGTCATCGGAATGCCGAGATGCGTTATGTCTTCGCGTTCGTAGCCCGGCGGCAGCGGCTTCGTGCTGTCGTAAACGAAATAACCGCCCGGTTTTACGTCCGCGTAATCTTTTTTCATCGATTGCGGATTCACGGCGACCATTACATCGACGCCCTCGCGGCGCCCTAGGTAGCCTTTCTCGCTTACCCGCGCTTCGTACCATGTCGGCAGGCCCTGTATGTTCGACGGAAAAATGTTCTTCGGCGTAACGGGCACGCCCATGCGAAATACCGCTTTTGTGAACAGCGCGTTCGCCGAAGCGGAACCCGTACCGTTCACGTTTGCAAATCGGATAACGAAATCGTTTATCTTTGGCTCGGTCATTTTGTAAGTAAAGCCGCCGTGGCGGCGAAGATATCGGTTCTATCTACGGTTCATTGTAATGTTTGCTGCGCCAAATTGAAACGCCGCAGGCGGCTCGCCGGAGACATAAATTCGGAAATTTTCCGAAATTTGACCGGCGCTGCTGCGTATACTGAAGACGGAGCGGCCCGCACGCAGATTCTTTGACATTTTCGCGTCATGAACACTAAGGTATTGCTAAAGGAATTCCCATCTATGCCAAAGAACAAATTGACCGCCAAACAACGCGAAGACATCTTAAACACCCTGAGATCACGCTTTGAAGCCAACACTGCCCGCCACAAAGGGCTGAAGTGGGAAAATGTGCTCGAACGACTTGAGAAAAACGAATCTAAACTGTGGACGCTGAGCGAAATGGAGCGGACCGGCGGCGAACCGGATGTCGTCGGGTTCGATAAAAAGTCCGGCGAGTTCATCTTTTTCGACTGCTCGGCCGAAAGTCCTAAAGGCCGCCGAAGCCTCTGTTACGACCGCAAGGCGCTCAATGCCCGAAAACAGAACAAACCTGAGAACGATGCGATGTCCGTCGCGTCCGACATCGGCATAGAGATCCTTTCCGAAGACGATTACCGCAAACTGCAGACACTCGGCGAATTCGACCTAAAAACTTCGAGCTGGATAAAAACCCCCGATGATATTCGAACCCTCGGCGGCGCCCTCTTTTGCGACCGGCGCTACGACACGGTTTTCACATATCACAACGGGGCCGATTCGTATTACGCCGCTCGCGGGTTTCGCGGGCTGCTGCGGGTCTGAAAACTAGGCCTTGTTCTTTTCGTCCCAGGCCATCGGCTGCCAAAGCTCGACCTTGTTGCCGTCCGGGTCCATTATCCACGCGAATTTTCCGTTCTCGTGCGATTCGGGCCCTTGGATTATCTCGACGCCGTTCTGTCTGAGCTGTTCGAGCATTTCGTCCATATCGTCGACGCGGTAATTGATCATAAATGACGATTCGCTCGGCGAAAACCACTTCGTGTCCTTTGCCGCGGCATTCCATACGGTCAGCCCGCCGTCGTCGGCCTTGTCATCGGGCCATTTGATGATCGCGCCGCCCCAAGGCTCGAGCTCAAGTCCAAGATGCTTCTGGTACCACGCTGCGAGCTCTTTGTGATCACCTGTGCTCTTGAAAAACACGCCGCCGATCCCTGTAATTTTCGCCATTCGGTTTTCTCCTGTCGTTATTCTAAGCGGCGGCTGCCGCTTTCCCGCCACGAATCATCACCGGAATCAGGACCGCGGCGAGCTTGGTGATAAATGAAACGGCGAACAGCAATGCGGTCCTCGTATTCATCCCCGCGGCCAGCAATACGGAAAGGTCGATCAAGACATACACGAGCCACACGATAACGGCCGACCTGGCCGGCGATTCGCCGTTCCACCATCCGCTGACCCGCCATCCGGCAAGGAACATAAGCGGAATGCCCGCAACTATGCTGCAGTAGGGTGCGGCCGTCTGAATGCGATCATTGTAGTACTGCGCGTCATGGCCCGGATCTATCAGGTAACTGTAAACGACCATATACAGGACGCTGGCGAGGACATTTGCGATTATCACCAGTAGGGCCACGCCAACTAGCCATGCTAAACGACCTAAGTTCATATGACCTTCTCCCGCGTTCTCAAGCTTCGGATCATGTTTGCCGGGCATGAGTCTAAACATGACTATGGTAACCGGACTGGTCGGTTTGCAGGCCTCGACGTGGCAAGTTGAACGATGAGCCCGACAATTTGGAATATCAACAAAAATGTCGGCCCGTTGCTTGCCCCGAAACCGCACCTAATACCCGCCGACAGCAGGAGCATGTAGAATGCCACCGGTATGATAAAGACCGACAGGCCGAGGACGCCCCAAAATACCCAACCGCTTCGACGCGCTTTCTTCCGCGACCGGTAAACGAAAACGATCGTATGGACGCCGAGCAGGAAAATGCCCATTCCGAAAATCCACAAAGCCCAACCAACTCGCTCGGGCGTTGTGTCCACCGCTCCGGGAGCCAGACTACAAGCCAAAAACGTGACCATAAATATGTACTATTCCGCGGTCCTTAATATCTTTTCCATTTTCTTCCCCTTTGCCAACTCGTCGATCAACTTGTCCATATAGCGAATTTTCTGCATCAGCGGGTCTTCGATATCTTCGACGCGGATGCCGCATACGACGCCTTTGATCAGCGAAGCATTCGGGTTCATTTTCGGGGCCTTATCGAAAAACGTCCGAAGGTCGACGCGGTCCTCGATCACCTTTTCCAAGCCCTTTTGGCTATATCCCGTCAGCCACCGAATGACCTCATCCAACTCTTCCTTGGTCCGGCCCTTTGTCTCGGCCTTTTTCACATAATGCGGATAGACGCTCGCGAATGTCAGTGCAAATACTCTGTCTGGTTTCATTAGATATTCGTGTCGCCTTCGGCGTCGGAATCAAATGTCTTCTTTGTTATTGGCCGCAAAGCCCCAAGCTATATAAAGCGATCGGTCGAGTTCGAATGGGTTATTTATCTTTTCGGGCTCCGGTGCCAGCATAATAAACACGGCGGTAGGCTCAACCTCCCCGACGAAGTGCCCTGCCCATCTGGAGCTGATCAAGAGGTGATCATAGTTAGCACCCTCGTATTGCAAAGGTTTCTTAAGTTCCACCAGATACCAGTCGTCTCCATCATTCATACCGACAAATTGCCGAACGATCACACAGTACTGAGGAGTAAACGCATCTTTGAACTTAAAATTCTGATCGAAGTATTCGAGCCAAATCCTCTCACCGACGATACTCTTCCGCCCCATTCCCATTCCTCGTGATCTGCACCATGCTGCCGATCACAGCCGGGCCGTATTTCACGCCGCCCGCTTTTGCGACGTTGTACCAGAATGCCTGCATGTCCCAGGCGGCCGTCGGGCAGCGCTCCGCGCACAGGCCGCAGTGCAGGCAGACGTCCTCATCCTTTGCCATTATGCGCTGGGTCTGCGGAACGGGTTCGGAAACGTACAGGTCCTGCGACAGGTTCATCGCCGGCACCTTCGTGCGTGTACGAAGGTCGTCTTCTTCGCCATTCTCCGTAAACGTGATACAACTCGTCGGGCAGATGTCGACGCATGCATCGCATTCAATGCACTTTGGCGCAAAGAACACGGTCTGCACATCGCAATTCAGGCATCGCTGGGCCTCTTCGTAACCGGTCAGCGGATCGAACCCGAGCTCGACCTCCTGCTTGCGGTTCGTCAGCGTGATCGCTTTGTCCGCCTGCGGCACGATATAACGCGGGTCATGGTCGATCTCGCTGTCATACGCCCATTCGTGTATGCCCATCTTCTGCGAGACCAGATTCACCCACGGCGCCGGCCGGTCATTCATCAGGTCCTTGCCCTCGCATGTAAGGTGGATCGATATCGCCGCCTGATGGCCGTGCGCGACCGCCGTTATCACGTTCTCCGGCCCGAATGCCGCATCGCCGCCAAAAAAGACCTTCGGGTGCGTCGAACGGAAAGTGGTTTTATCGACGACCGGCATGTCCCATTCGCCGAATTCAACGCCGATCCCGCGTTCTATCCACGGAAATGCATTTTCCTGTCCGATCGCCACCAGCACGTCGTCCGCTGGATAGAAAACCTCAGGTTCGCCCGTCGGCACCAGCCGCCGCTTGCCGTTGTCGTCATAAACGGCCTCGACCTTTTCGAACATCACGCCGCGAAGCCGCCCGTCCTCAACAACAAAGCTCTTCGGCACGTGGTTGTCGATGATCGGAATATCCTCGTGCATCGCGTCTTCCTTTTCCCACGGCGACGCCTTCATTTCCGCGAACGGCGAACGGACGATGACCTTCACGTCCTCACCGCCAAGCCGCCTTGCCGTTCGGCAGCAGTCCATCGCGGTGTTTCCGCCGCCGAGCACGATGACCGTCTTCCCGATCGAATTTACGTGTTCGAATGCGACGCTGCCGAGCCAGTTGATGCCGATGTGGATATTCGCCGCACCTTCTTCACGGCCGGGAATATTCAGCTCGCGCCCGCGCGGAGCGCCCGTGCCGACAAAAACCGCGTCGTAATCCTGGTCCAGCACATCCTTTAGCGACGAAACGTACTGCTTGAAATGCGTGTGTATCCCGAGGTCGAGAATATAATTGACCTCTTCGTCCAGCACCGATTCCGGCAGCCGAAACGCGGGGATCTGGCTCCGCATAAATCCGCCGCCCTTGAATTGCTCATCGAACAGATGTACTTCGTACCCGAGCGGCGCAAGGTCGCGCGCGACCGTCAGCGAAGCCGGCCCGGCTCCGATCAGTGCCACCTTTTTGCCGTTCGGCGCGAATGGCCCTTTCGGCATCATCGCCTTGACGTCGCCCTTGTTGTCCGCCGCCACCCGTTTCAGGCGGCAGATCGCGACCGGTTCTTCTTCGACGCGGCCGCGGCGGCATGCCGGCTCGCACGGCCGGTCGCACGTTCTGCCCAAAATACCGGGAAAAACGTTCGAATCCCAATTGACCATATACGCGTCGGTATAGCGGCCAGCGGCGATCAATCTTATATATTCCGGGACGGGCGTGTGTGATGGGCAGGCATACTGGCAATCAACCACTTTGTGGAAATATTCCGGGTCGTTTATGTTAGTCGGTTTCACCTGTTGATATCCTTTATTTCGATCGGTTTTTCCGCCGGCGGGCGAGGGACGTTTTCTTCGGAATTTTCAGCCGAATTTCCCTAATCACACGATAATACAACCGCACATTAACATCAATGCCCGAAACGCCCTGCAGCCCTTATTCCGGCACGACAAATATCGGGCGCGTTTTAGGCCATTTCTCCGATGCGGGTACGGCACAACCCGGCTATCATTCATCCGTTAATTTTCAACCGAATCCGCACGAAATGGAGATCACCGACCATACACAGGCCATATCCCCGGGTTCCCGTGTTTCTTCGGGCATATTCACCGCGCTCCGCCTGTTGCTTTTGGCCGCGGCTGCCGCATGCATTTATGCCGCTTTCACGATGGAACGGTTTCGCAGGCCCGACGGTTCCTGGGGCACCGAGATCTGTTTTCCCCTCGCCGCGGCCGCCGGCTTTGCCTTTCTCGCATATGCCATACGTACCTCCTGGCGTACCGCGGCCGCGTGGCTCTTTCTGGCACTGATCGGACAGGCAGCCGCGCTGCAAATGATCGACGCCGGCCATCTCATAAAATACGCGCACTTTCGCCCCTTCGGTGTGCTCGCCGCCGAATATCCTCTCTACCTTGCGGTTCTCGCGGCCCAAACGGCCTTCGTCGCATTCGGCCTTCGCCGACGCGGGCGCGCTATCGCATCATGGCTGCGCTCAAACTTCTCTCTTTGGCAGATGGCGGTGCTCGCCGCCGCATTCGTCCTGACCGCCGCCACGGTCTCTCGCGACGTCGCATTCTACGCACAGGAACTCGTTTTCGCCGCTTTCGTCCAATTCGTCAATCTAATGACGATCATTCTCGCCGCCATGTCGCTGCCCGATTCGGCCGCCGCGTCGGCAAAGCGCTTCTTCGGCCGCTTTCTCGACCGCGAGAATACGTCCGGATTGGATCGCACGATCGTGATATTTGCTGTCGCCGCCGGTGTCATCGCGGCGCTTCTTTGCTATTTCTCCTACGAACGGCATCCGCACATCCAGGACGAAACGACATACGTCTTTCATGCGAAATACCTTGCCAAAGGTTTGTTCTACATGCAGCCGCCGCCCGTCCCCGAGGCATTTACCGTCGATTTTTCCGATTACGACGCTACGCGCTGGTTCTCGAGCGTCCCGCCCGGCTGGCCGCTGGTCCTGTCGATCGGAATGCTTTTCGGCGCCGGCTGGCTCGTCGATCCGCTGCTGACCGCCGTCTGCGTCATCCTGACCTACATATTCGTCCGCGATCTCTACGACGAACGCACCGCGCGCCTGTCTGCCGTTCTGATGGCAGTTTCGCCGTGGATGCTGCTCGTTGGTATGAGCTTCATGACGCATATGTCCGCGCTTGCTGTCATGCTCGCCGCCGCGGTCTTCGCGCAGCGCGCCCGTCGGTCCGGCAGCATTCTCCTCGCGTTCCTTTGCGGGGCCGCCGCTGCGTTCGTCGGCGTCATCCGCCCGCTCGAAGGTGTAGTGGTCGTCGGCCTGATCGGTCTCTGGGTGATCGGTATCGGCGGAAAGCGTTTCAGCATCGAGCAATTGGCGGCATTCGCGGCCGGCGGCGGCATCGTCGGTGCGGCGGCGCTTTACTACAATTACTTC
>JAEZIT010000132.1 GCA_023436495.1 Acidobacteriota bacterium | reverse complement strand
CTTCGGGAAATGTGATGAACGGCTGCGATTCATCGCAGATTTTGGCCACGCGCGAACAGAAATAGAACAGCCCTGCCCAGGCGGAGGTCTGATCGAGCTTTAACCCGTAATCGTCGCGGCAGGCGTAATCGCAATACCAGATCAGCCGCTCCGAAGTGAACCCGTTCAGCCGCAGCCACTCGGCAAACGAGATAGTGTCGAGCGACGTTGCTTCCGCATCCGTTGAGCAATTCGCGACTGGTACGACGAACGCGCGTCTGCCCGTCGCGTCGCGCCAATTCACCCAATGGTCGATCTGTTTTTGAAACTCGGCGTATTGCCTCTTGTCCTCTTCGCTTTCGCCGGCGCGCAGGTATAGGCCGTCATACCAGCGGCCTTTGTAAAAAACGCGCTCCTCGGGGTCGCGGCAGAGATATTGTTCCTTAATGATCAGATCGCCGCCGGCGGTCCTGCCTTCGCTCAGGGCCATTTCGTCGAGAAGCCCGATCAGTTCCTTGTTCTCACGAAATGGAACCGGCAAATAATGAGCTCCCCAGGGATATGAAACAAGATTCCCTTGGCCACTGCGTGATGTTCCGCCGAGGTCCCGTTCGAGTTCGAGCAGCACGAAGTCGTCGAAACCTTCTCTTCGGAGTTTCCACCCGGCGGACAATCCGGCAATGCCGCCGCCAACTATCACCGTTTTGACGCTTTTCCAATTGTCGGGCGGCACTTCGAAGTTCCTGTTTTCGCGAATGATATGGCCGATCGCGTCACTCTGCCCGACGATCTCGCCCTCCGGAAATCTCCGCGCGGACGTGTCCCTGCACGCCGCCAAAGCAAACGGCGCCCCGAGAAAGGTGGCTACAATTTCACGCCTCGTAAATTTCACGGTGTTTCAACAGGGATAAAGTAGATAAAGAGGATATGAAGACTTATTACAAGTTCCTCTGGCGGCTATGCTGCTCATCCTGTTCATCGAAATTATTCTTCAACCGCCATTAACGGTGATAAAGCAGTTTCAGGCAAATTAATTCTCTAAAAGGTCACGAAGCGCGGTGTGCATATCCGTTCGATTATTGAAACGGTTATTGAATCGACGGTACTGCAGTTTGGCGGTTCCAAAATTAATGACCATTCCCACTTCAAATCCGGTTGCCTTAAGATAGTTCAGCAATTGAGCGTTATGTTCTTTCACAAGATTTTCGACCGCCTTGAGTTCAAGGATCACCTTTTGCTCGACGATCATATCTGCGTAGAAATCGCCAACGATTATGCCTCGGAACTGGACCTTTAGCGGAACCTGCGACTCAGCGAAGATCCGTTTTTGCTTTAGAGCAATAAGCAGCGCTTTTTCATATACAGATTCAACATACCCGATCCCTAATTCATTGCTGACCTCAAAACAAGCCTCGAGAATTTTACTTGTTAGTCCTTCGTAGAGCATTATTTCCGCAGTATCTCCTTTATCTCCTTGATCCCTGTTAATTTCTTATTCAAACCTACGCCATTCCGATTCGTAGTACCTCACTAGTGCCTGATTATCCAGCCGGTTAATTTCGATCTCTTCGTCGGGCATTGTAATATCGCTGGAAAGTTCGAACATGGATGCGAATGAGTTGTCATTCAGGAATTTCAGATCGATGCCTGCGGGCGGGTTTTTGGGTGTTTCGAACGGCTGCAGCTTCGCGAGGGCATAGCCCCAGATGCCAAAGCTCGGGACGGTCGTCTGAAAGGGTTTAACTGAGAAGCCCGTGGCCTCGAGCGTTTTGATTATGGACCAATAAGACTTTCGAGCGATCAGCGGCGATGTGCATTGGATCACGACGGCGGAGTCGGGTTTAAGCTTTTGTTTCAGCAAGTTATAGAAACGAGTCGAATAGAGTTTTCCGAGCGCGAAATTGTTCGGGTCGGGAAAATCGACGATGGCTATGTCAAACGGTTCGGCGTCGCTGCCGTCGAGCCAAACGAACGCATCACCGTTAACGACGGACACACGCGGATCATCGAAGGAATGCCTATTCAGCTCAGCCAGCGGCGGAAATTTTCGCGACAAGCCGGTCATTTCCGGATCGAGGTCGACAAGCGTCACGGTTTCGACCGACGGATATTTTAGGATCTCGCGGAGCGCGAGGCCGTCGCCGCCGCCGAGGACGAGAATGCGTTTCGGCGTCCCTTCGTACGCGGCAAATGCCGGATGAACGAGGGCTTCGTGATAGCGGTATTCGTCGAATGAATTGAATTGCAAATTGCCGTTCAGGAACAGCGCGTGGCCGGTCTTTCCCTTGGTAACGACTATGCGTTGGTACGGTGAGGTCTTTGTGTAAACGATGTTGTCGGTGAACAATCCGTCTTCGGCGAGTGTGGTAAGAGAATCGGCTTTGATAAAGGCGATAGCGAGCAGTACGATAACGACGAAACCTTTGACGCGCAGCAGCGTGATGTTGCGTTTGATCAGAGGTTCGAGCAGCCACGTCGCCCAAATGGCTACACCGGCGTTCAACATCCCGAACAGAAGCGAAGTGCGGTTCAGGCCCAGGTGCGGGACGAGGAACAGCGGGAACATAAGTGACGCGGCCAGAGCTCCGATGTAGTCGAGCGCAAGCACGCGCGAGACCAGCTCTTTAAAATCGAGCTCGTCTTTGAGAATGCGCATCAGCAGCGGTATTTCCAGGCCGACGAGCATCCCGATCAGGAATACCATGCTGTAAAGAATTATTCCGAAATACGAAACGTAGGCGAACGTTAGGAAAAGCAGCGGCGCGGAAAGCCCGCCGAGCAGAGCGACCCCGAGTTCGATATCGACGAATTTTTCGGCGATGTGCTTGTCGATGAACCGCGACATCCACGACCCGACGCCCATCGCAAAAAGGTAGATGCCGATGATAAGCGAAAACTGTGTGACGGAATCGCCGAGCACATAGCTCGACAAAGTGCCGGCGATCAGCTCATAGATAAGCCCGCATGTCGCGATGACAATGACATTGAGGAATAAAAGAGGCGTGCGCATCTTCATACTTCTGAGACACGTGCGGAAGCAAGACGAACGGACGCGATGAAAATTGCCCGCCGGCCGATCACGTCCGTTTCGTGCATTATCCCTGGATCGCGGCGGCGATGATGATCGCGATGCCGATCATGATAGCGCCGATTACGATGCCGAGGGCGGTGTTTTGGTCCTCTTCGATCTCCTTATGAAGATGGAAAACGCGGCTCAGGATCGCATAGGCGACGCAAAAGAAAACCAAGCCGATCGAAACGAATATGAGTGTCGTCAGCAGCGTTTCCAAAAGTTGGTCAAGCTTAACGACAAGGCCGAAAACGCCGGGGTTGAATATTGTCATCAACATCATTTTCCTCCACGAAATCCTGTATAAATGAACGGAACGCCAAGCCGCGACCGGCTGCCGGAATTAGCCAGTTCCCAGCCGTTCCAAGCCGCGATGGAATATAGTACGACCACACCGATGCCGAATACGAGATATAGTTTTCTCAACATAAACCGATATCATTCGTCGGAGCTTGTGGTGAACATACTGTCCTTCCAACGGCTCGATTCGAACGTAAATTTTCTGATCAATGTAATTACGGGCACTAAAAGCAATACCAGCAGTGCGCATCCGAAATTTACGCCGCGGACCACGCTTTGCTCTACCTTTATCATGATCGGCATCGGCTGCTGCCAATTCTGCCACGTCCCTTCGATGCGAAGTGTGTATTTACCGCCCGGCAGAGCCGACATCGTGGCGTCCTGGTTACGGCTGCCTTCGGTCCAGCTCTCGCCGCCGTCAACGCCGTGGTAATACTCGATCGGAATATTGACTGATTCGACCTCCTGGCTCTGTTCGTTGACGAGGTCGACATCGAGCTCCGCGAATGAATTATCGACCGGCGCGGCAGCGCTGATGCGCACGTTTTGGCTGGGTTTCAGCTCGAACGGCGAACTGAACGCGGTTTGGGCCGTCGTTTGGTTCGTCATCGGCGGCAGCGTTATCTGTTCGGATAGGACGGTTCCCGTCAACCCGCTGAACGGCAGCATGAAAATACCCGCGACGAACAGCAAAAAGAGCGGGATGAGGCCCCACGTATAATAGAACGATCCGGTAAACGGCTGATTCGGAGCGACCGACCACGGTTTCGGCAAACCCGACACACCAAACGCCTTTTCGATCTCGGCGTTCGTCATATAAATTCCGACGGACCAATTAATTTCGCCGGGTGAGCGCTCCTGCGACAGCATCAACGGGGCCGCGACATAATCGACTGCACGCACGCTCTCGCCCTGTTCGACGCGCCAGTAAAATTCGCCCTGGACGTATTCGACGGTCGCCTTTGCGTCTTGGAATATCCTGAAGCTCTTGCCGTTGTAATACGCTCGCTTACCCGCTCCCGTACCGCTGACAATTCCGGAGTCATCTATCTCGCCGGGATTGACAGGTTCCACGAAATTCCAGTGATTGTCCGAATGGACCAGCCAGCGGAAACCGATCTGCGCATTATAAAGCAGGTATTCGTGCCAGTAATACGTGACGCCTTCGATCGTCACGCTGCGGACCATTGCTCCGATTATCTTGAACTTAACGCCGTCTTTGAATGTTCCTTCGGCGCCGATCGGCAGAACGAAATCCGGTTTGTTCGGCGGAGGCCTAAGAGATTTAAGATATCGAAGATTTCCCTGTTCGACATCGAGCAGCGAATCGCAGTTCGGACACGTGACGCGTTCGGTCTTGTCCGGGGCGGCCAGGTTGAGCGGCCCGCCGCAATTCGGGCATCCCATCGCGGCCGCACCAACGGTGCGTGCGGCTCGTTCCGCCGACTTCGCACCGGCTAATCCGATATCCGCCAGCGAAACCTGCTGGCCGACGAACAGCCACGGCGGATCGACGCTATAGTCGATCGTGCCAAATGCATTTCCTTTGCCGGAAAGGTCAGCGTAGCGCGATTCTTCATTCGGCGTGAGCCGGTACGGGATCTCGCCCTCGGCAGCAACGGCCGTTGCAACGCCTTTTTCGGAGACCATCAACGGCACTTCTGTCTTTACCCCGTTTATCGATTCCCCAAGCTGGAGCGTCTCAAACGACGGCAGCGCGGTACCCGCAGGCAGCGGTTTATAGAATGTCAGGTAGTATCGGCCCTGCGCCTCAGCGAGCCAGCCGACCCAGCCGTTGGAAAATGTCGCGTACCATTCGTCCCAATAACCGCCGAGCTGGTGCCGCAACTGCGCTCGGCCGGTGAGCTCGAAAGCGTGGCCGCGAAAGCTGCCCTTTAGACCGACCTTCAGCGGCGACTGGGTCTCAACGATGTCGGCAACCTTTCCGAGGTCTTCAAAGCCGCGGTCGGTCCGTGCTACCGCCGAACGGCAGAATGGACAGACCAATACGATGGCTGAACCCGATCTGAATTCGATCGGCGCGGCGCATGATGGGCAGTTCGCCTTGAGAACCGTCAAGCCTCACCTCCTGCACCGCGTACCGAAGGATTGCCGCGTTCGTATTTGGTCACTCTGACATGCGCGGCCTCGAGCATTTCCTTCAGGTTCGCTTCCCAATCCCATTCGGGACGCGTGCGGCAGCAGTAAAGATTGAACGTTGCTATTCCGTCTTCGGGATAGGTGTGGCAGGCAAGGTGTGATTCCGTAAGTGCAACGAGGCCGGTGACGCCGCCTTCACCGTCGAATTTGTGCCAGACCGCACCCACAGACTTAAGCCCGAGGTCATCCATGATGCGCGCAAAAATACGCCTCACCGCGGATTCGTCGCGTAAGATCTCTGCGTTACAGTCTTCGGCTTCGACCAGCCATTCGGTGCCTACGATCATCGTTTGTGTCCAATAAATCTACGACAGCGTAATCGAAAAAGTTTTGAACTCGCGTTCTTGTTAGTGCATTATAAAATGAAAAGCTCGGTGCAGTATGTCGAAGAGAAATATAACCAAATTTTCGTCGTTTGTCATTTTTGTGATGTTTGCGTCGATCGCCGCGGGTTGCTCGCATGCGTCAATTAGCGGCGAAGGGAAGTTGGCGGCGAATGCGGAACAGAACAAGGATTACGAAAAACCGAAGGTCATGGGAACGATCTCGAACCCGGAGATCACCGAGAGCAGCGGCCTTGCGGCGTCCAGGTGTCAGAACGGCGTGCTGTGGACACATAATGACGCGGGAAGCGGCCCTTTCATCTTCGCATTTTCCCCGGAGGGAAGATCTCTCGGAACCTGGCGCGTGACAAATGGTGAAAACCGCGATTGGGAAGACATCGACATTTTTAAGGATGAATCTGGCAAATGTTTCCTTTATATCGGCGACATCGGTGATAACAAATCCGGCAGATCCGGATATCGGATCTACCGCATCGCCGAACCACAGATCACGCCAGACACGGCCGGCACAACAGAGAAACAACCCGCCGTGTCCACCGCTGCCGAAGTGCTGAATTACGTCTATTCGGATTCGCCGCACAATGCCGAAACGATGATGGTCCACCCGTCAACGGGTGATATCTACGTCCTCACGAAACGCGTTGACGGGCCGTCGCTGGTGTTCAAGATCGCCCCGAGTTTCGGAACGAACGAAACCGTAAAGGCATCAAAGATTGGTGAATTGGCAGTTCCGGCGGTGCCGAACGGCCTGCTGACCGGCGGTGCGATCTCGCCGGACGGCAAGCGTGCCGTGGTATGCGATTACACATCGGGGTACGAGATAGCTTTGCCGCCTGATTCCAAATCGTTCGATGACATCTGGAAGCAGAAGCCCACTGTTGTCGACCTCGGTGACAGGAAGCAGGGTGAAGCCGTAGAATACACACCCGACGGCAAAATGATCCTTGCGACAAGCGAGAAGAAGAATTCGCCAATAACAGCGGTCGTCAGGAAATGAACTGCGTCCGAAACATGCCGAAAAGATCAGATAGCATCGAATTTAAAACCACGCTCGAGAAAGCCGGAAACGATTCCGGCTGGTACTTCATTCGTGTTTCAGCAAAACAGGCGGCTGCGTTCGATTTCGACGGCAAGGGCCGGCGTGTCGTCTGCACGCTGAACGGCAGGGTCAAATACCAATGCGCGCTAATGCCGAGCCGCGGCGATTTCGTAATTATTGTAAATAAAAAGAATCGCGAGATATTGGGTGCAGTGGAAGGTTCGCCCTTAAGCGTACTGCTGGAAATGGACACCAGCAAATACGGCCTGCCGATGCCGAAAGAGTTCAAGGAAGTGTTGCGGCAGGACCGCGACGGCGATCGATTGTTCCATTCATTGACCGCGGGAAAACAGCGCACGCTCATCTATGCCGTTGGAAACATTAAGAATATCGACCGGCGAATACACAATGCCCTCATCATCATTCAGCACCTTAAAGACAACAGCGGCAAGATCGATTTTCCGAAGCTCGGCGAAGAATTGAAGCGGCCGCTTTCCGATATTGTCTGAGTTCCCTACGCTAATCGATACGATATTAAAAGATCTTACGCGTAAAAGGTTGAAGGCGATCTTTTTCGGGAGAATTACTATGCAGAATACGGAATATCAATTCGAAACGACGGACATAGGCTTGATGGTCTTTGTGATCGTAGCGGGATGGCTGCTGCTGTTTCAATCGGGATTATTTTAGGAATTCGACGGGCCTGACCGCCTTCGTCAGGCCGTGTTTATTCGCCAGTTCGAAGTAAAGCTCCATGCCCTTCCTCATTGAATCATCCACCGAATAAGAAATATTTTCGGTCAGGTACGACACCATTTCGCCGCGGCCGATGTCGATCTCGCTCTCATAATTCGAAACGATCTCATCGATATGTTCGCAGCCTTCGTCGCGGGCGGCGGCAAAGTCGATCGGACTTCGGTCCAGGTGCGACATCCACATAGCGAATACGAATCCGAACCCCGTATAAGAACGCCAGAGCTCGGCCATATCGAACTTTCTAATGGCCGCACTGCCTTGCTGATCTTCCGACAACCGTAGGGCCGGGTCACCGATCAGGAGCGCCGCGTCCGATTCGCTCAGCATTCGGTCCACGTTCGGTGCGGCGTTTCTCCATTCGGGCTCGAAGCCGAGAAACTCCCTGAAGATTATTTTTGCCAGAGCGGCCGACGTTCGCGATGAAATATCCAGCGAAACCGAACGCACGTCTTCGAGGCCCATTCCGCGCGTAATAAGGCACACGCTGCGGACCTTTTCCTTCGCCCCGACACAGACGTCAGGAACAAGTCGAACGCCGTCGATAAGCTGATATGCGATCACGGGCACAAGCGCGGCGTCAACGCGGCCTTCGCTGAGAAGCTGTGCTGAGCGCGCCGGTGCTGTGTCGAGAATTATTTCGACATTGCCATGGTTCCGGCCGTATAGGAACGACCAGACAAGCGGTGCAGTGTTCGAATAACTCGAAGCCGAAATTCGCGGATTGTCCATTTTGCGAAGTAAACTGTCCGCTACTTAATGAAGACATCCTCATATTCCGGCGTTTCCGCCAGTACTTTGTGCGCGTACGGACACGTCGCCTTGACTCGAAGGTCGTTTTCGCGGGCAAACTTAACGGCTTCGGCGACCATATCCTGCCCAATGCCTTCGCCCTGAAGCTTTTTATCGACCTCGGTATGATCGATGGTCATTATGTCCTTGCCCGAGCGGACATATGACAATTCGGCGATCCACTCGCCATTTTCCTCGATATAAAACGCCCCTTTGTTTCCGTGTATGTCTTGCTGGATCTTCATATAAATCGAATTTAGTAATATATAAATTTCTAACAGAAGCGGTTCGGTTTTCCAAACCTTGCCCGTATTTATCGTGCTGGCTTATCCTGAGTAAATGAGAATCTTCGACGTTACGGTCCCGATCAGCAATAACGTGCCTATATACGAAGGCGATCCGAAAGCCTCTATAGAGTTCGCCGCGTCGATCGCGGACGGCGCTGCCGCGAATGTATCGAAACTATGTTTCGGTGCACATACCGGAACGCATGTGGACGCTCCGAATCATTTTATCGAAGGCACAAGGCGTGTAGATGACCTCGAGCTTGGAAAGTTGATCGGAGAATGTCGCGTTGTCGAGATCCCCATCGACGTCGATGCGATCGGCCCGGAGCATTTGAGCGGCATCGCGGGGGCCCAACGGATATTGTTCAAGACAAGGAATTCCGCGTTCTGGGACAGGCCCGAGGCAGGATTTCGGACGGATTTTACTTATATTTCGCCGGAAGCGGCCGGAGAATTGGCCGACGCCGGCGTAAAGCTGGTCGGGATCGATTACCTGTCGGTGGAAAAATTCGGTTCCGAAGATTTCGCTGCTCATATCGCGCTCCTCGAAAATGAGGTCGTAATTGTTGAAGGGCTTGACCTTCGGGCGGTTTCGGCGGGCGATTACGAACTTGTCTGCCTTCCCCTCAAATATTTGGGTGGCGGAGGCGACGGCGCTCCGGCACGCACGATCCTTATCGAACGATGAGCGTCAACGAAAAACAATACCGCGAAAGGGTTTACGAGATCGTCCGGCAGATCCCGCCGGGACGCGTAATGACATATGGACAGATCGCGTTGATTCTTGGCGAGGGCTATACCGCGCGGACCGTCGGGTACGTAATGCATGGCGCCGACACGGAAAACGTACCATGGCAGCGAGTTATCAATTCGCAGGGCGCGTGTTCGACCGGTAAAATGACGATACCCGTCAACTTACAGCAAAATATGCTCGAACAGGAAGGCGTCGAATTTAACGACAAAGGAAAGTGTGCCCTTGCTCGTTTCCAGTGGTTTCCTGAGGGGACGGAGCCGGCGGACGACGAACAGATCAGCCTTTTCACAAATAACGTTTGAAAGTAGACCTCAATGAGAGCTGTTTATCGTTAACATCGACGGCCGGTCGGTCGATATCGCATGGGATACGATCGATTCGGTTTTTGCCTACAAGCAGGACCAGTTAGTTGTCGATCTGATCGTCACGGTTTTTAAGTTCGGCGACTCGCACCTTGAGGTAAATGAAGACTTCGACGGGTGGAAGGGGCTTATGGACGATCTGCCGCGGTTTCTGCCGAACTGCCGGGAATTCTCGGACTGGTTCACCGAGGTCGCATTTCCGGCGTTCGAAGTAAAGCCAACGATTATTTTCAAGCGCCTTTCAGCGCAGGATATCCAATAAGATTCAGCTACCGGCCCCATTTTAGCTTGTTTCGCAATACGTCGAAATAATTTCGATTATGCGGCTGTACGAGGTTAAAGGTCGTTCGGCTTTTGCGGATGACGACGCGGTCGCCGGCAAGCATTGAATAGCCGATCTGGCCGTCGAGGGTCAGAACGACGCCTTCGTTCTCATTCATAAGCTTCAACTCGATCTCGGCGTCGTCCGGCACAACGATAGGCCTGTTCGTCAGCGTGAACGGGCATATCGGAGTGATAACCACTGCATTCATAGAGGGATAGATGATCGGGCCGCCGGCGGAGAGATTGTAAGCGGTCGAGCCGGTCGGCGTTGAAACGATCAGGCCGTCAGCCCTGAATGAATTTACAAACAGCGTATTGAGGCTGACCTCGATCTCGATAATGCGGGCGAGTGCCGCCTTGTTGATAACGACGTCATTAAGGACGCGGCCTTTCGCGAGCACCTCGTCGCCGCGAATATGCTCGGCGGTAAGCATTACACGGCGGTCCTTTTCGTGATCGCCCGCCAGGATCGCTTCGAGAGTCGGGAACATCTCTTCAATGCGAAAATCCGTCAAATAGCCGAGGCTGCCGTAATTTACGCCTAAAACCAGCACTTCGGAATCGCCGATCAGCCGCGCGGTCGAGATCATCGTGCCGTCGCCCCCCAGAACGATAACAAGGTCTGCTTCCTGAAACTTGCCGGAGTCAGCCGTAGGCAGTTCGCACAGGTCCGGGCCGGGTCGCTCGGTTTCCGTAAAGGGTTTTCCGATAAGCACTATCCCGCGCGATTCGAGCCATTCCGAAAGTTCGCACGCGGTCTTCCACGCCTCAGCATGGTTTGGCTTGACGATCACGCCGACTGTCTTTATGCGGTTATTTTCCATTTGGGGGCGTATGGGTTTCGATTAATGATTGACCAATCGGCCCAAAACATCAAGGGACTGCCGCGGCCGTGACGACGTATAAAAGCACAATATCATTGGATTTTAGCAGGATTTTTGCTAGAATCGCTCTTTGTCTCAATCCGACACTATATTCTAATCAAAAGGTATTAGCAGATGTTAAAGTTTTTCAAGCGCATGGAGAGGACGAGAAATTTCGTGCTTCTCCTATTTTCCGTCGTTATGGTCGCGAGTCTCGTGCTTTTCTACTCGCCGACGCGAAACGACCAGCAAGCCAACCTCGGTAGCAGTGAAGAGGCCGTAGCGAAGGTCGGCGGCGAAACCATAACCGTCGGCGAGCTTTGGCGGCAGAAGGAGAGCTACAGCAGGTTCAGCCAGGGCCAGAATTTTCCGGCACGATTAATGCTGAATTCGCTGATCGGCAGCCGGATCGCCAAGGTGGAAGCCGAGCGGCTCGGGCTGACGGCAACGGATGCCGAGGTAGCGGCCGAGATCCGCGAGATGTTCAAGCCGACGGACGGCAAGCCTTTTGACCAGAAGCGTTACGAGCAGAATGTCACCCAGCAATCGGGCAGCGTGGCGGCGTTCGAACAGAGTGTCCGTGATGACCTGAGCGCAAGAAAGCTCGAGGCTTTTCTGACCTCGGGCGTGTCCGTGTCGGAACAGGAAGTCCTCGAAGACTTTAAGAAAAAGAACACGAAATTCGACCTCTCATACGTAGTTGTCAATGCGGTCGAAGTGGCACAGACGCTCAAGCCGACCGACGCGGAGCTGATGGCTTATTTTGAACAAAACAAAGCCAGTTACTACATCAGCGTACCGCAGAAAAAGGTTCGTTACATATATGTAGATACCGCGAAGATCGGCGAAAAACTGCCTATCAGCGATGCCGACCTGAAGGCAGAATATGATCAGCTGCCGGAGGACAAACGCAAGGCAGGCGTCCGCGGGCAGGAGATCGTCTTACGCGTCGCGAAGCCGGAATTTGACGGCCAGGTGCTGGAAAAGGCTACGGAACTTGCGAATCGGGCCAAGAAGGACGGCACCATTACCGAGGAAGCATTTGCCGAGTTGGCCAAGGGATATTCCGAGAACCCGCTGACGGCGGGCAATGGCGGGCGGCTCAGCGGCCCGGTCCGTGAAAACCTGAATAATCCGACCGATCCGTACCAGCGGCTTCTGAAAATGAAGCCCGGCGAAGTGACCGAACCGATCAGCTATCAGAACCGTTATTTCATCCTTCGCCGCGGCGAAGAGGTGCCTAAGACATTTGAGGACGCGAAGAAGGAACTCGAGGTAAGTCTTCGTAACAGAAGGGCTTACACGGTTGCTGCCGAATTGGCGCAGAAGATCACCGATGCCCTCAAAAATAACAAGAGCATCGACCAGACGGTGCAGGAATTTGCGGCACAGGCAAACATGGCCCCGGCGGACATGATCCGCGAAACCGGTTATATAAAACCCGGCGATAACGTAGATAAAATCGGCACTTCGCCGCAGTTCGAGCAGGGCATTGCGAGCCTCGAGAATCCGCAGGACGTTGGCGATAAGATACCGGTAGCGGGCGGTTTCGCCATTCCGCAGCTCGTTGACCAGCGGCCGCCGCGCGATGCCGAATTTGCCGAGGTCAAGGACCAATTGGTCGAGATCGTCAAGCTCGAGCAAGCCCGGGCGAGGGTCGCGGACATCGCGAAACAGGTCGCTGCGGGAGCGGTTTCGCCGAGCGCTTTGGCGGCCGCGGCTCAGGCCCAAAACCTGAAGGCGCAGGACCAGAAGAGCTATATTCTGGGGTCGCCGCTGGGCCAGGGACCGTCGGCTTCGACCAGTGAAACATTGGAAAATGCTGTGTACGGGATGAAGGAAGGCGAGATCACAAAGGAGCCGATCCTGATCGGGGACAATTGGTACATCGTCGCCGTAAACAAGCGTGAAGAGGCCAATATGGACGATTTTGCTAAGCAGCGCGACGAGCTGATGCAGCAGATGCTGCGGCAAAAACGGTCCGAGGTCTTCCAGGATTACATCGCGTCCACGCGGCAGAAAATGGAGTCCAGCGGCAACATCCGGATCTATCCGGAGGCCCTGGCGAAGTTGGACGAGCCGGAATTCCCGGTGCCGCCGATGCAGTAGATCCGCTTGATCGAATCGAAAATGCAGGGCCTTCGGGTCCTGCATTTTTTTGTGTTTGATAGCGGCGGCGCAAGTGCCGCTCAGCGGCGCGGTGCGTGGCGGTTAGCGGCGCGTTTATACACGGTTAGTGACATTTCGCAATATCCAAAGACCCGGCATCGAATCTGCCGGGCGGAGCGGGCGCAAAAGTTCGGCGAAAGTTGTGAAATAGGCGAGATGGTCGATCTGGCGAATTTCGGGGCCTTGCGGCGGATGAACGGCATGGCGGGCGCGCTATGCATGGCCGGCTTGCGCAAAAAAATGCCGGGCACCCGAAGGATGCCCGGCGTTCCGGATATGACCGGAATGTTTATTTATGATGGAGCTCGGCGTAATGGGCGAAGAACCAGTATGTGATCGCTACCCATACCGCGAGGTTGATCAGCGACACCGCCAGCCCGAGCATCTGCGTCTGTGAAGTGCGCGCCTTGCTGCGGTCGGATTTTCCGTACATCAGCAGAGCGACCAGGATACCCGTCATGATCCAGGCGAACAGGCGGACCGCCATTTCGATCCAGACCAGATGCGCCACCTGCCATATCGTCAGAATGATCGCCAGCACGATCGCAAGCATAGCGGCCATAGGCGGCTTGTAATCGACCGGCGTTTCGTCCGGTACGTAGTCCGACTTGCCCAGGTTGCTGTGCTTGTAGCTGTACGCGAAGTAGACCACCATGCCGATCGACATCCAGTCGATCAGGCGGATCCAGGTGTCGAGCGGCAGGCTGTTCATCAGATAGGCTGCCGAGACCACTGTAGCGATCGGAATGAACGGCGAAAGCGGCACCTTGAACGGGCGGTGCAGCGCCGGGTTCGACGAACGCAGGATGATGATGCCCGTACCGACGATAACGAACGCGAACAGCGTTCCGATACTTACCAGTTCGCCGAGCAGGCCGATCGGTACGAAGCCCGCAAGGATCGTAACGATCGCACCGGTGATAGCGGTCGTGACGTGCGGCGTCTGATACTTCGGATGGACCTTTGCGGCCCATTTCGGCAGCAGGCCGTCCTTGGACATCGAATAGAACACACGCGGCTGGCCCATGACCATAACGACCATCGTCGAGCTCAAACCGAGCACGGCGCCGATCTTAATGATCATCGGGAAAGCGGCGAGGACCGATCCCATCGTCGTGCCTTCTGCCCTGACGAGTGCGGCGTCGATGGCGGTCGCGATCGGAGCGGCCGAGTTCGTCAGCAGCTTGTAATCAACCAGGCCGACCATGATGCCCGACACGAGGATATAAAGAACCGTACAGATCGCCAGCGAACCCAGGATGCCGATGGGCATGTCCTTCTGCGGGTTCTTTGCTTCCTGAGCGGCGGTCGAAACCGCGTCGAAACCGATATAGGCGAAGAAGATAACGGCAGCGCCGGTGACCACGCCGCTGAAACCGAACGGCATGAACTGTGCACAGCCCGGATCGCCGGGGCCGCAGCCGATACCGATGTTGCTCGGGTTCACATAGCCGACGCCCGCGACGATGAAGAGCACGACGACGAGCACCTTGATGACCACGATCATCGAGTTGAAGCTGGCCGATTCCTTGATGCCGCGGATAAGGAGCAGCGTGACCGCTATAGCGATCAGCGCGGCCGGGAGGTTAAATATACCGGACACCGTAGAGCCGTCGGCAAGAGTGACGGTCTGGCCGGGCGGCGCGGCGAGCTGTGCCGGGAAGTTTATACCTAAGTCCTTAAGAAAACTTACGACATAACCTGACCATCCGACAGCTACGGTCGCGGCGCCGAAGGCGTATTCAAGGATAAGGTCCCATCCGATGATCCATGCGATGAATTCGCCGAGCGTGCCGTAGCCATATGCATAGGCCGAGCCCGAGATCGGGACGCTGGCAGCGAATTCCGAATAGCAAAGAGCCGCGAAAGCGCTGACGACGCCCGCGAGGATCATCGAGATCACGACGGCCGGGCCCGCGTGTTTTCCGGCTGCCTGCCCCGTTAAAACAAAGATACCCGTACCGATGATGGCGCCGATGCCGAGCATCGTGAGATCAAGGGAACTAAGTGTCTTTTTCAGAGTATGTTCGCCAGTTTCGGCCGCCTCGGCGATGATCCTGTCGATTGGTTTAGTCGCAAAAAGTGACATCAAAACCTCCTAAAAAAATTGAAATTTCTATAATTGCCCGGCTTCGCCCGAACGCGCGGACAAGCTTCTCCAAACAAAGTAAACCGGAACACCGGTAAGAACGATAAGAAGCCCCGGCCACGTTGCCGTGGTCTGATAAATGAGGAGAACTGCAAGGATAATCGCCGCACCGATAATATACAGCGCGGGAATTATCGGATATCCAATAGCTTTATACGGCCGTTCCGCGTCAGGTTGTTTCACGCGGAGCACAAAAATCGCGGCGATCGCCAGAATATAAAAGATAAGTGCCGACGAAATAACGTATGTGAGCAGATCGCCGTAGAGATTTCCGTAGCCGGTCGTGCCGTCCGTTTTGACGGTGACGGTCCGCGGCAGAACGTAGAACGCCGACCAGATGCCCTGTACGACGATGCCCCACGCGGGCACGTGAAATTTGTTCAGGCGGCCGACCTTTTCGAAAAACAGGCCGTCCTTTGCCATCGCGAAATAAGCACGCGGGCCGGCCAGGATCAGGCCGTTGTTGCAGCCGAATGTCGAGATCATGATGGCCACCGCCATCAGCGTCGCGCCGAACCCCGGAAAGACCGCATCGGCCGTCCACGAACCGATACGGCTGCTGTGATTCACGGATATGTCCTGGATCGTTTCAAACCGGAGCGTGACGAGATAGGCGATATTTGCCAACAGATACAGAACGATCACGCCGCCGGCGCCGAGCAGCAGTGCCAGAGGCAAGTTGCGTTTGGGGTCTTTGACCTCGCCGGCCGTAAATGTGATGTTGTGCCACGCATCGGCGGAGAAAAGCGAATTGGTCTGAGCGACGCAGAGGGCGACAAAAAGCCCGAAAGCCGTGATCGCCGTCAGGCTTCCCTCGTCAACCGTCTGCAGAGAACCGCGAACGGTCCACATATCGCTGAAATTGGCCGCCGCGATCTCCGGGTAATAAACGAGCCCGACGACTATCCCCAGCACGATTAATGCGATGAGCGAACCGGTTTTGGCGAACGTGAAAATATTCTGGACCGTCTTGCCCAGTTTGAGCCCGCGCGTATTCAGCCAGGTCAGGAATGCGATCATCAGCACGCCGACGAATTGGGCCGTCGAAAGCGAAAAGGCGTAGCTGGACGAACCGATGCGGATCGGTTCGATAATATAGTTGCTCTCCGAGATCCCGGGGAACAGGATCCCGGTAAACCGCGCGAACGCGACGGCGACGGCGGCTATGGTGGCCGTACCGATGACCAAAAAGTGTGTCCAGCCGTACAGAAAACCCCAAAGCGGCGTGTAGGCTTCCTTTAGATATACATACATCCCGCCGGCCCTGGGCATCATTGCCGCGAGCTCGCCGTAGGACAACGCGGCACCGACCGTCAGGACACCCGTGATCAGCCAAACGACCAGCAGCCATCCGGGCGAACCGACCTGGCGCGCGATATCGGCGGACACGATAAAAATGCCCGAACCGATCATCGAACCCGCGACGATCATCGTCGAATCAAGCAGGCCGAGGCCGCGTATAAATCCTTCTTTAGACTCTTCTTTCAGTTCAGCAACCTCTGTTGCCATAAATTCCCCTCTTCAGCAAACCGTAGAGTAATTTCGAAAATTGAAACGGAATGTATTGAAATTTTTAGTCTCTGGTAAAGACGTTGGCGAGATGTTCGTACGTGATATTATAATTTTCTCCAATTACTGTCGAGTGTTTATATAACATTTATGTAAAATTCCGTCATTTTTAACCGAAATGCGGAGGGAATCAATGAATAAGCTCGGGGATATGCCGGCGGAAGAGTTTCGCCGCCGCGGTTATCAGGTCATCGACTGGATCGCCGATTATTTTGAGAACATCGAAGATCTGCCGGTAATTTCGCAGGTTGAGCCGAATTGGCTGAAGGAAAACCTGCCGCCGTCGGCGCCGGAGACGGGCGAGGATTTCGGCGATGTGCTTGCGGATATGGAGCGGCTGATCCTGCCGGCGGTGACACATTGGAGCCATCCGAATTTTCACGGTTTGTTCTCGACATCGGCGAGCAGCGTCGGCATTTTCGGCGAGATGCTGGCGGCGGCGTTCGATATGAAGGCGATGCTGTGGCGGACCGCGCCGGCATCGACGGAGCTAGAGAACGTCGTGCTGGATTGGCTGCGGCAGATGATGGGCCTGCCGGAAGAATTCGAAGGGATCATTTACGACACGGCGTCGGTTTCGACGATGCACGCGATCGCGGCGGCGCGCGAGCGCGCCGGGCTGCGGATACGCGACCTCGGGATGAGCGGCCGCGCGGACCTGCCGCTGCTGCGCGTCTATTGTTCGGAGCACGTTCATTCATCGATAGACAAGGCGGTGATAACGCTCGGGCTGGGTTTGGCGAGCCTAAGGAAAATAGAGGTGAACGAGCGGTTCGAGATGATCCCGGAACGGCTTGCCGAAGCGGTCGAAGAGGACATCGAGGCCGGATATATTCCGATATGCGTCGTGCCGACGATCGGGACGACGTCGTCATCGAGTGTCGATCCGGTCGATGCGGTCGCGGACATCTGTGAAAAACACGGCATCTGGATGCATGTCGATACGGCGTACGCGGGTTCGGCGGCGATCGTGCCGGAATTTGAGCATTATTTCAAGGGCATCGAACGCGCGGATTCGATCGTCGTCAATCCGCATAAATGGCTGTTCACGCCGTTCGACCTGTCGGTGCTGTACTGCCGCGACCTAGGTGTTATGAAGGACGCATTCTCGCTCGTGCCGGAATACTTGCGGACAAGCGACGCCGCGGGCGTCAAGAACGGGATGGATTACGGAATACAGCTCGGGCGGCGGTTCCGCGCGTTGAAGCTGTGGTTCATCATTCGCTATTTCGGGCGCGAGGGAATGATCGAACGCCTGCGCGAGCATTGCCGGCTGGCGCGGCTGTTCGCTTCGTGGGTCGAGGGTTCGGATGAATGGGAACTGCTCGCCCCGGTGCCGTTCGCGCTTGTGTGCTTTCGGGCAAACCCGCAGGGCGCAGGCGATCCGGACGCGCTGAACGAGCGGCTGATGAACGCTGTGAACGCCTCGGGCGAGGCGTACCTGTCACACACAAAACTGGACGGAAAATTCACCCTCCGGCTGTCGGTCGGCAGCATCCGCGTAGAAGAACGTCACATCGAGAAGGTGTGGAATCTGCTGAACAGGACGTTGGGGAGTGGGGGAGTGGGGGAGAAATGGATCATGGTTGGTTTGAATTTATGAGTTGCCCCGAGCTTTAGCTCGGGGGTATAAGCATCAACATTGGCCGGGCTTTAGCCCAA
>JAEZIT010000129.1 GCA_023436495.1 Acidobacteriota bacterium | reverse complement strand
TTCCCCCACTCCGCGTCTCCGCGCCTCTGCGGTGAACATCCCGCGAGAACCATCAAACCACACCTTCCCAGATCCCGGAATAGCGCTTTTTACGAAACAGGGCAACTTTAATGATATTTATGATATTTATGATTTTTATGGCTGATAAACCGAGATCAGCGCGACTTTCGTGAAAAAATGTCGCTAACCGGGGGCATACGCGCCGCTAAACCGCCACCACCGCGCCGCTAAAAAGCTGGCCACGTGTCATCGTGCAGCAGACCTTTGATCCCTTCCATCTTCTTAGCGTCCTTCATCCCGACCTCGTCAATTATTTCGAAAACACTCCCTCCTCGCCGACTATGACATCGGCACCCGGGATAAATGCCTGTAATTAGAAAACGTTTACTTTTTGCGGCTTAAATGCTTCAATATCAATAGTACTTTGACCCGAATCCAGTAATGCCGCGAGCGGCATTCGGGCGGATTTTCAGCGTGTTCCGTCCTGACAAAAATTTCACGCCTCAACGAATGGCACGCAGAAAATTTCGTCACAGCCAACGATTCGAATCGCAGGACGAAAGATCTTTTCACGAATACCTCATAAATCAGCCCGCCCAAATGACTACGCGGACCGAGCTCTTGCGCCTGATCCGCGGCGGCGAAGATACATATTTAGAACTAAAGGTTAAGCTCTCCAATTCCGAACGCATCGCGCAGAACATCGTCGCGCACGCTAACACCGCGGGCGGTACGATCATCTTCGGGGTGAACGACCAGCTCAGGATCGAGGGTGTCAGCAATCCGGAATGGGTCCAGGAAGAGCTTGCGCGGATCTGCCGCGAAGAGATCGTGCCGCCGATCGTTCCGATAATGGACTGTATCGCGTTCGACAGCGGCAAACGCATCGTCGCGCTTGAGATCGAGAGCAAGCGGCGGCCGTACAGGACGCGTGACGGCAGGTTTTACGTGCGTTTCGGTGCCGAGAAAAGAGAGGTCGCTCGCGACGAGCTGTCCACGTGGCTGGACGAGATAAGGCCGCTCGGGTTTGAGAACATCCCGCTGTCGAATGTGACGGAATCGGATTTCGACGACGCTCTTCTGTGGAGCTTTGCCAATGCCTTCAACGACAGCGCTCTGAATACTTACCTGTATCAGACGAGCGATTTTTTAAGAAAGGACCTGCTGCTGGCGGTCGGGAACGCGGACGAATTTTTCCCGACGGTCGCGGCCCTGCTGCTTTTCGGCAAGAACGAACGCGTCGCGGAACTGCTGCCGAGGGCAAACGTCACGGCCGCAAGGTTTTCCGGCGAGAACGGCAACGCGCAGCTGATCGAAAAGCTGGAAGTGAACGGCAATCTCCTGCATCAGTTCGAGTCGATCGAGCGGTTCATAAAACTATATGTGGATCTGCTGAAAGACCGCCCGAAAGCAAGGCCGGCAAGCGACGTCACGCACGCCAAACCGCGCGGAAGATTTCACCTTTATTCCGTTCATGAGGCGATCATCAACGCTCTTATCCACCGTGACCTGGCTCTCCGTGATATCCCAACGCGCGTGATGATCTACGATCATTCCATCGAGATCATCAATCCGCGGCGGACGATGGGGTTCGTACCCCCCGCCGCGCGTGCGATCCGCTACGGGATCTCCCAACGCCTGAACCCACAGATCGCATCGATCTTCACCCGGCGCGAATACGGCATCACCGCGCCCCACGGCGGCCTCCCGATGATCCTCCGCCAATCCAACAGATTCTCAGGCAAAAAGCCGGAGATCTATACCACTAACGATGAATTCAAACTGAAAATTTACGGTCTGTAAGCAGAGCGGCCCAAAATTAATGCTGATCGATATCACACCGCTGAAGGTTTCCCGCGATTACCGGCTGCTATTCTTCGGGCAGCTTATCTCGTTTTTCGGATCGATGATGACGTTTATTGTCGTGCCGTGGCAGATGTATCAGATCACGGGTTCGAGCGCGATGGTCGGGTACATTTATCTGGCGGAATTTGTGCCGATGGTCGTGCTGGCGTTCGTTGGCGGTGCGTGGGCGGATTACCTGGACAAACGCAAGGTGCTGCGGCTGACGGAATTCGGCCAGGCGGCGGCGTCGGCTTCGCTGCTGATCAATTCGCTGCTGCCGCAGCCGCGGGTTTGGGTGCTGTTCCTGTGCGTGGCGGCGCACGCTGGACTGGCGGCGATCCAACGGCCGGCATTCGAATCGTTCATACAGAAGATCATCCCGGTCGAGATGATGGCGGCGGTGAGCGCGCTGAATTCGATCCGATGGACGATCGGAGCGATCGTCAGCCCGGCGCTCGCCGGCGTGGTCGCGACGCAGTTTCACGCATCGGTCGCGTATGGGTTCGACCTGGTGACATTCGCTGGGACGCTGACCGCGCTGCTGCTGGTCAAGGCCGTGCCGCCACCGGAGAACGCGGAAAGGCCGAGTTGGGGCGGCGTAAAACGTGCCGTAAAGTACGCGTTCGGGCGGCAGGACCTGTTGGGGACGTACTTTGTCGATTTCGCGGCGATGTTCTTCGCGATGCCGCAGGCCTTGTACCCGGCGTTAGCGGTCGTTTACGGCGAGCAGTATGTCGGATTTTTTCCGGCGGCATTGGCGGCCGGAGCGCTGCTGGCGAGTTTGACCTCGGGGTGGACGAGCCGCGTTCATCGACATGGGCTAATGGTGACGATCGCAGCGGTGATGTGGGGCGTTTCGATCGTGGCGTTCGGAATGGCGAACAGCCTGATACCGGCGTTGATATTTCTGGGCGCGGGCGGATTCTTCGACATGATATCGGGAATATTCAGGGGAGCGATATGGAACCAAACGATCCCGAATTACATGCGCGGGCGATTGGCAAGCCTGGAAATGATCAGCTACCTGTCGGGGCCGATGCTCGGGAGTGCTAAAATGGGAATAGTTGCCGAGAAATTCGGCGTGAAGGCGGCGCTTGTGTCAGGCGGCGTGCTTTGTATCATAGCGATCGCCGCGACGGCCGCGGTTCTGCCGCGGTTTTTGACGTACGACGGCCGCGACGGAGTAAAGCGGCGTGAACGCGAAGAAGCGGAACGCGGCGAGATACTCCGGGTTTCGGAGAGCGAGTTTTAGAATTATCAAATTATGCCGATCATAAAGAAACGTGAGATCGAAAACCTTGAGCAAATGAGCGGTGAGGAGCTGCAGGCTTTTCTGGATTCGCTGCCTGCGGGCCAATCAACCATCACCGGCCTGCTGGACTTTATCGAGGACGAACTTTACGACAACGAATGCAACCACAGCCTGCAGATAGCGATGCGCTTCATGATGGAAAACCGCCTGGATTTTCCGAAAATCACGAGTTGGCTTAACGAGAACGGCGGCTATTGCGATTGCAAGGTGATGGAACAGATTGCGCCGGCGTGGCGTGCGAAATTTGGGGACGATTGATGATAACCAGATACGTTTTTCTGTTGCTTTTCGTTGGGCTCTTTGCCGTTGCGGCATGCGAACGCGGTTCGGAAAATCCTGCGAACGCAAATTCCGCGTCGCCGATCAAAACTATGCAGGCGTCCAACATCGCCGAGCCGGCAAATGCGGCCACACCGGCGCCGTTGAGTAACGCGGAGACGATGGAGGTCAAAGTCTATTTTTCCGCGGGCGACGGTACGGATTGCAGCAATGTGCGAGCGGTGAACCGCAAAGTCCCGAAGACCGAAGGAGTTGCACGCGCGGCTCTGAACGAACTGTTCAAAGGGCCGACGGAGGACGAGAAAAGTTCGGGCCTGTCGTCGTTCTTTTCGAACGAGACGCGGGACATTCTGGACGGCGTGAAAGTAAAGGACGGGGCGGCGTATGTTAACCTGGACGAATCTGTAACGCAGAAACTGGGGAACGCCACGACTAGCTGCGGCAGCCAGGCATTCACGGCATCGGTCGAGAAGACCCTGACGCAATTCTCAACGGTGAACAAGGTCTTTTTTGCGATCGAGGGCAGCCCGAAGGATTTTTACGATTGGATACAGGTTGGCGAATGCCCGGCGGAATTAAAGGACTGCAGCGGGAAGGATTTTTAAGACAGTAATACACGGACCAGTTTCCCGCCTTTGACGAGTGCCGTCCAGCCCGAATCGAGCCCGCAGTTTCGGCCTCCGACCCTTGCCTTGGGATACCAATGTTGATGCTTATCAGCAACGACTAATTAGTCAAAATACGGCCGCAGATATTTCCCTGTAAACGATCCTTCAACATTCGCGATCTCTTCAGGTGTGCCGGTCGCGATGACCTCGCCGCCGCCTACGCCGCCTTCGGGGCCGAGATCGATGACATGATCGGCGGTTTTAATGACATCGAGGTTATGTTCGATCACGACGATGCTGCCGCCGTTGTCGATCAAAGCGCGAAACGCCATCAACAGTTTATTGATGTCGTCGATGTGCAGGCCGGTCGTCGGCTCGTCGAAGATGAACAGTGTTTTGACCTTGGTCTTTTGCGCAAGATGAGCGGCGAGCTTTACGCGCTGAGCCTCCCCGCCGCTTAAGGTTGTCGCGGATTGGCCTAGGCGTAGGTAAGCAAGGCCGACGGCTTCCAGCATCTTCAGACGGCTGGTCAGTTTATTGACATCCTTAAAAAAAACGAGGGCCTCGCGGATGGTCATCTGAAGCACGTCGTCGACGCTTTTGCCTTTGTATTTTACGTCCAGAACCTCCTGCTTGAACCGCATTCCGCGGCAGTCCTCACAGGTCAATTCCACATCGGCGAGAAACTGCATCTCGATCGTGACGGTGCCGCTGCCTTGGCATGTTTCGCAGCGTCCTCCGGGTACGTTGAACGAAAAGTGCGAAGCGTTAAAGCCTTTTGCCTTCGCGGCGTTGGTTGATGCGAAGACCTCGCGGATCGCATCGTATGCCTTGATGTAGGTGACGGGATTTGACCGAGGCGTTCTGCCGATCGGCGTCTGATCGACGAGAATGATATCGTCGACGAGGTCGCCGCCCTTGATTTCCTTGAAAAAGCCGACCTGCGATTGCCATTCGCCGCGTTTTTTCTTCAGTCCGGCATATAGAATATCGTGCACGAGCGTCGATTTTCCGGAACCCGAAACGCCGGTTACGGCGACGAGCATGTCCAGAGGTATCGAAACGGAGACGTCCTTCAAGTTGTGTTCGCGGGCGCCGATGATCTCGATCTTTCGCTTGCCCGGGCTGCGGCGTTTTTGAGGAATGCGTATCTCTGCCTCCCCGCGAAGATATTTCGACGTCAGCGATGTATCGCTTTCGATAAGTCCGTCAAAATTTCCCGAATAAACGAGGTTTCCGCCGAGTTCGCCGGCATAAACGCCGATATCGATGATGTTGTCAGCAGCACGCATCGTCTCTTCGTCGTGTTCGACGACGAGGACCGTGTTGCCGATGTCGCGAAGTCCTTCGAGAATTTTGATCAACCGCGAATTGTCCCGAGGATGCAGGCCGATGCTGGGTTCGTCGAGGACGTAGAGCGTTCCGACGAGCAGAGAACCGAGATTTGTGGCGAGCTGTATTCGCTGTGCTTCTCCGCCGGAGAGCGTTGCGGCGAGACGGCCCAGCGTCAGGTAATCCAAGCCGACATCGACCAGGAATTTCAGCCGGCGACGGACTTCGAGCAGGAGCTTTTCAGCGATCTTTTCGCGTTCTTCGCTGAGCTTTAGGTTATCAAAGAAATCCGCAGCATCGCGGATGGAAAGCGCGACGATCTCGGGCAGCGAGCGTCCGTCGATATTTACATCGCGTGCCTCCTGACGAAGGCGCTGCCCGCCGCAATCCGGGCACGTCGTATAGCCGCGGTATTTTGCGAGAAACACGCGTACGTGGAGCTTGTATTTCTTTGTTTCGAGCCAACTGAAAAAACCTTTTACGCCGCGCCAGCCTCGTGTTCCCTGAAGGATGACGTCCTGTTGTTCGCGGGGCAGATCTGCGAATGGCTCGCTTATATCAATATCGTTTTGCCGAGCAAATGCGAGAAGTTCCTTCTGTGCCCAGGCATGCTGCGGCCTTGTGAACGGTTCGATCACGCCGTCCTTGATGGACAGCAGAGGGTTCGGGACGACAAGGTCGTAATCGACGCCTATCGTGTTACCGAAGCCCTGACATGTCGGGCAAGCCCCGAAGGGCGAATTGAAGCTGAAAAGCTGCGGTTCCGGTTCCTCGTAAACGGTCCCATCGTATTTGCAGATGAATTTATCGGAGAATTTCAGCTGTTTTCCTTCGGTCGTTTCGATTATTGCCGCGTGGCCTTCGCGAAAACAGGTTTCGAGCGAATCGACGAGCCGCTGGCGGATCTCGGGGTCGGCCTTGAGGCGGTCGATCAGGACGTAAGTATCGGTAAAATCGGCGTAGGGATAGTCTTCGGGTTTCTGGAGCTCGATGGTCTCACCGCTGCGGTAGAGACGTGAAAAACCCTGTTGAAGCAGCGACATCAAAAATGCGGATGTGCTGAGCTGTTCGGCTTTCGGAGCGGCAGATGCCCGCGTTTTGCCTTTCTTTGCAGGCTTTTTCGGGGTTTGCTGATGGTCCTCGAGAATAGGGAAGAGCACATAGAACCTTGTTCCTGATTCGAGTTCATCCAGTGCCTCGACTGCGGATGATTCGGGCGAGTCCTTTCGGACCTCACGGCCGCATACGTGGCAAAACGTCTGTCCTGCACGTGCGTATAGAAGACGCAGGTAATCGTAGATCTCCGTCTGGGTGGCGACAGTGGAACGCGGATTCTTGGTCGTGTTCTTCTGCCGGATGGCGATCGCCGGAGCGATACCGAGGATCTCGTCCACGTCGGGTTTGTCCATTCGTTCGAGGAATTGACGTGCGTATGCCGACAGCGATTCGACGTAGCGACGCTGGCCTTCGGCGTAGATAGTGTCGAACGCCAGGCTGGATTTGCCCGAACCGGACACTCCTGTGACGACCGTTAATTTGTTGACCGGGATCGAGAGGGAAATGTTTTTGAGGTTGTGAACGCGGGCTCCGCGTATTACGATCTCGTCTTCTTTTCGTTGTACTGCCTGCATAGAAGAAAATCCTGAGTTTTGAGCAAAAGAATATTTTACCAAATCAGGACGGCACAGGTCACCAACGGACGTCGTAGCGGCTGAAATTCTCACGCCAATCTTCGGCGGATTCGGGTTTGAGAATGGGAATTGGGCCTTCGAAGACTATCTCGGCATCGAGGCCGCGGCGAAGCCTGTACGTGCGGCCTGACGGCGAACAGATGGTGAGCACGACCCTTTCTTCCTGCACGGCGGAGACGGATGCGAAACGCCAGTCTTTTTTGGAGCGGACGATCAGCCGCGAACCGACAGGCAAGCCGTTGAGGGTCATTTGAGTTTCGGGAACTTCCATTTACTTCTGATATTGTTGTATTCGCCGGCGGGCATTTGAATGAGGTACGGATTATTCTCCGATCGCAGCCAATTTGTAATGCGTTCCAGGTTGCTGCGTTCCATAGCGGTGCAGCCCGCCGTTCCGGTTTCGGCGTTCTTCCATACGTGCAGGAAAATACATGAGCCGTTTCCCCTGATAATCGGGAACGTGTTGTAAGCGACGAAGACGCCGAGGCCGTAATCAGGCCCAACCGCGAGCATATTCTCGGAGCTGTCCCAATCGAAGTTACCGACCTTCATACGGTCAACTATCGTGTTGTAATGCGACGATTTGATGTCGTCGACGCATTCGGTAAATTCGTCCAATTTGGTGTAGGGAACAGTGATCGCAGCCGCTTTTTCTTCGGTACCGAAAACCGATGTCAGCGGGAATATGCCTGCGGGCGATTTGCCGTCGCCTTCGCGTTTGCGTGCGGGCGGAGCCTTTGGCAAACGGAAATCCGCACTCCATTCCATCCCGTTCCTGCCGACGACTATGGGGAATTCCTCACCCACGGCTTTCCACGCCGAACTGGTGTATTTGCGTTCGAAAAGCCTTGCGGTTCCGGTGACGGCCGACCAGTCTTTTGTAACGACGACGACAGCCTGCCGCGATTCGGTCACCGGAGGCGGTTCGATACGTTGTACAGGCGTTTTGACCTGTGAATACACGGGAAGGACCATCGAAAGCAACGATAGGAGAAATGCGACGGCCTTCATCTAATTGTTCTCGAAAACGGAATTTTCGGCAGCGCGGTTGCGGGTGACGGCATAGACCCGAAGCCCGACCGAGATCATCACCAGCGAAATGCTGATCCAGACCATGACCCAGATGATCGACGGCAGTCCTGTCGCAGCGGCCATGTTTGCCGCGTCGGTTTTGATGTCGGACCCGACGAGCGGAGCGTTTAGGAAAAACAGCGTTTTCAAGTCTGCAAGGGAATTGAGCAGACACTGGATAGCGAGAAAAGCGACCGAGAAATTCGCCACTTTAGGCCCGGCGTATTTGGCGAGTGCGATCAGAGCGGCCGTTAGGGCGATGCCTGCAAGGATCGTGAACAGAACGCTGGAAATGCCGACCTGCAGCGATAGGAAATTGAATACGGGGCTGAGCATTCCGAATACGACGGTCATGATGCCGACGAAAATGCCCGAACCGAGCAGGATCTTGTTAGCAGAAACCGCCCAGCGCATCAGTACGAACAGCAGAACGCCGAAAACGGTCGTGCCGAGATATCCTGCACTTGACGTCAGTACCGCACCGAACCAGCCGGAAGGTACGGAATAGACGGCTCCGCTGCCGTCTGCGGCGATCGTCAGGCTTTGGACGGAACCGCCGGTCAGGAAAGCGACCAGTGCGTGGCTGCCTTCGTGAACGAAGGTGACGAAGAGACGGATCGGGTACACGAGGTAATCGGCCCACGGAATGAACCAAAGGGCAACGGTGATCAGTGTTGCGATCAACAGAAGCTTTACCTGCGGTTTAACGTCTTCGGCTAATTTGTATCTCATGTCCCACTCCTTTTTTGAATTACGTTCTATTTTACCTCAAAGTTCGATGCTCGCCACCATAATTTCGTTCACGCCCTATTTGCGGGAATAATCGGCCTTGCCGCCGGTTTTGGATTCCAAGCGTATGTCGGAGATGACGATGTCCTTCTGTACGGCCTTGCACATATCGTAAATCGTTAAGGCGGCAACGGATACGGCGGTCAATGCTTCCATTTCGACACCGGTTTGAGCGTTTGTGACCGATTCGGCTTCGATATAGACGCCGAAATCGGTGATAGTGGCCGTTATGTTCACTTTCGCAAGGTTTATCTGGTGGCACAGCGGAATAAGTTCTGACGTGCGTTTCGCCGCCATGATCCCGGCGATGCGGGCGATCTCCAGCGGGTCGCCTTTTGGGTTGGCGTTCTCGTTCAGGACGGCGATGGTCTCGGGTGACAGCAGGACCTTGCCCGATGCGACCGCTCGGCGGGTTGTTGAGACTTTTTCGGACACGTCAACCATGCGTATCTTGCCCGTTTCATCGAAATGTGAAAGTTCGCTCATAAAGATTTAGTCGATGCGGTAAATGTCCGCTGTATCGCCCTGCTCAAAACGCGTTTCGGGTGGAACATGGACGAGAGCCTCAGCGAGAGAGAATGCGATGAAATCGGACGATCCGTGCCATCGCAGAGGTTCGGCGATCAGACTGCCGTCCGAATCAGTCGATAGAATGACGGGCAAATAGGAATCGCGTTCCTTCGTCCCTTTCACCGTTCCGCCGCAGACGGCTGTTTCGCGCCGGAGGTCGACGGCTGCTGCGTTCTGCATCCTGAGCATCGCTCGCCGGACAAAGAGATAGAATGAAACGGCAGCCGAGACCGGATTGCCTGGAAGCCCGAAAACGAGGCAATCGTTCAGGCGCGCGAAGACCGTCGGCTTTCCGGGTTTCAGACGCACTCTTTCAAAGAATATCTCGGCTCCGAGCCCTCTAAGCACGTCCTTTGTCAGGTCATATTTTCCGACAGAAACGCCGCCGGTCATGACCAGCACGTCCGCGTTTGCGGCGGCTTTTGAAATGCCGGATTCAAGGTCTGTGATATTGTCGCGTGCGATGGGCATCGAAGCCGCCGTCTCATAAAATCCTGCTGCCAAGGCAAGCAGCATCGACGAATTCGAATTGCGTATTTGGTCGCGTCCGGGCTTTTCGGCGATCTCGACTATTTCGCTTCCGGTGGCGAGTATGTTCAGCCTTGGGCGTCTTGAAACACTTACATTCCTATAGCCGAACGAGGCGAGCGGTGCGACCATCTTCGGCGTCAGACGCGTTCCGGCTTCTAAAACCGTGTCGCCGTCCTTTACTTCCTGTCCACGAGCGACTAAAAAGCGTCCCCTTTTCGTCGGTTCGAGTATCTCGACCGAATCGCCGGTTTCGCGTGTCAGTTCGACCTTTTGGACGGCGTCGGCTCCGTTCGGCAGCCTTGCACCGGTCATGATCCTGACGGCTTCGCCCGGCCCGAGTTCGCCGTTCCATCCCGAACCTGCGGCGGATTCGCCTACGAGCTTCAATTTCACCGGGACATCCGCTGTATCGTCCGCACGGACCGCGTATCCGTCCATCTGTGAACGGTCGAAAGGCGGCAGGTCGGAATCGGCACGGACGTCTTCGGCTAAAACGCGTCCGGCCGCTGCGTCGATGCCGACATTTTCGGCGGCTAGAGGCTGCGTCTGGCGGTCTATGATCTGAAATGCTTCGTGAATCGGGATCATGGAATTTTCGATAGCGATATTTCGCCTAAACGCCGCGAGGTGCTACACTTTAGCTTTGATAACCGCGAAAATCTTATCATACCAAAATTTAAGAGAGGCTAGTTTAGACCGTGATCAATTTTGACCTAACCGAAGATCATTTAGCACTGCAGCAGACCGTCCGCGAATTCGTTCAGGGCGAGGTCGCACCGTATATCAAAGAATGGGACGAAAAGGCGTTTTTCGAGCCGAGAGTTTTCGAGAAGATGGCGGAACTCGGCCTGCTCGGCGTCTGCATTCCCGAACAGTACGGCGGTGCCGGATTTGACTATATTTCGCTCGGCCTTGTGTGCGAGGAACTCGAAGCGATGGACACGTTCCTGCGTGTTGCGATGTCCGTGCACGTCGGGCTGAACAGTCTGAGCGTTTACGCATGGGGCACCGAAGAGCAGAAGCAGAAATACCTTGTCCCGCAGGCAAAGGGCGAAAAGCTTGCCACCTTCGGGCTGACCGAACCGAACGCGGGTTCGGACGTGGTCGGAATGCGTTCGTACGCGAAACGCGACGGCGACGATTGGATATTGAACGGCGAAAAGATGTGGATATCGCTTGCGGATGTCGCCGACCATTTCCTGTTCTTCTGCTGGACCGACCTCGAAAAACAGAAGGTCCGCGACCATTCGGGCATCTCGTGTTTCATCGTCGAACGCACAATGCCGGGATTCTCAAGCGGAACGATCCACGGGAAGCTAGGCATCAAGGCCGGAAATACGGGCTATTTCTCACTGCAGGACGTTCGCGTTCCGAAGGAGAACATGCTCGGGCAGGAAGGCGAAGGATTCAAGATCGCGATGTTCTCGCTTGAGAACGGCCGTTACACTGTCGCATCCGGTGCGACCGGCGTTATCCGTGCTTCGCGTGATGCGTCGGTTGCATACGCCAACACCCGCGAGGTTCAGGGACAGCCGATCGCTAATTTCCAGCTCGTGAAACAGAAGATCGCCGATATGCAGGCCGATTACGAGATGTGCAACCTGCTGTGGATGAAGGCCGGCTACCTGAAGAACGAAGGCCGCCCGTCGGCAAAGGCCGCCAGCATGGCGAAATGGCAGGCGACCGTGCGTTCGGAAAAGGCGGCGTCGATGGCTATCGAGGTCCACGGTGCCAACGGATATACGAACGATTACCCGGTCGAACGCTACCTGCGTAATTGCAAGGCAGCCGTCATTTACGAGGGAACCCGCGACATCCACACGCTGATGCAGGCCGATTGGGCTCTTGGGCTCAAGAAGGAAAAAGCGGCACGAGTGATCCTGCCGCCGTACAGGCCCGAAGAAGCGAAAAGCACTTCGAATTAACACGAGCGAGGCCGTCCCGATGGGCGGCCTTTTTATGTATAGCGGACCTGATATCGGTCAGCGTTCGGCGTTGCGATTTACTGTTGCACAAATAAAATGCTTGACCATTGGTGAAACATTTGGCATACTCTTATTCGTGCGTTGCCGGTCGCAGATCGAACGGCGTTGAAAAGTCGGAATGCTTAGTATCAGATGTACCACTATGTTTCTCCGTGATACAGGTGATGCCGGACGGGAGTCGTTAGTCTAAGGGGCAACGATTTATGTCGTAAGTGGCACATCTTGGAACATCTGGAACATTTGGAACTCGGATGTGCCAAGTGTTCCAGGTGTTCCAGTGTTCCAGAAGGAGAGCGTTGCACTTTTTGGCACATCGCTTGGCACATCCTGGCACGCTCCTGAAAATGTGCCAACCAATCTAGAGCCTTTCCTTTTCTTTATCTTTATTAGGAAGATAAGGAAGAGGAGAGGTCTGTCATTTTTCAATGACGAAATTGATATTTTTAGATCACGTAATGTAAAACTCAGTTCACTATCACGTTGCAAAGTCTCCTGCAATGGCGGTTACGCTTCTGCGTTGAGGGTCATTTAACCACCAGGTACGCAAAGGATGCTAAGGGAAGAGGTTTATCCACGAACCAAGAAAGAGAAGAAAGAGAAAAAAGAAGAAACGGGAGAAAGGAAAAGGGAAAAGTTCAACGGAACGTTTTATGATCTTCGGACAACGAATCGCGACTGTATCAAGTGAATCGCTGTATCAAGATGCTAGAAGGTGATTCAGGTGATACAGGTAGGAGTCTTTGGAATAACTTGTGAAATTGTCCACTCACCTACCGTCCGGAACACCTGGAACACCCGGAGCATACTCGAACACCTGGCACATTTGGCACGCTTGGCACGCACATATTGTAGGTGTGCCAGGTGTGCCAGGTGTGCCAAAGTGCCAATGCTTCTTTTACTTTTTACCGGGATCGACGCTTTGGATGTCGGAGCTGCCGCCGGTGTATTTCCACTTGCCGTCTTCTTTGGCAAATTCCATCGGAGTCCAGACGGCATAGACGCCGCCGCGGACTTCGGCTGTGGCACGGTCGCCTTCGATCTTTTCGTTGCGGACCTCCATCTGTTTTTCGGGCAGCGATTCGGTTAGGGCAATGTATTCGACCAGGTTCGTTCCGCCTTCGGCCCTCATGTCGGTTTCGAGCCGCTGCAGAAAGCTCTTTGTCAGGACGCTTCGGAATGCGGCGTCGTCCTTCTTTTTCAGCGAATCGTAATAGGTGTGGACGACCGGAGCGATGGTCGGGGCATCGTTCGTCGTGGCTTCCTCTTCCTTCTTGGTCGTTGCCAGCGGGTTATTTGCATGTGCCGCGGTCAGGTTCGCGTTCGACGTATTGGCGTTTGCCGTGTTTGAAGGCGTCGGCGTGCCGCCGCATGCCGCCATCAAAATTGAAAAAATCGATATTGTGATAAAGAATAAAGTTAGTCGCATAAGTTTCTCCCGATAGGCCGAGAACGCGGCCGCATATTAAAAGCAAGAGTATAAACAATCGTTTTGAAATGGACAAAACAGCCAAAACCGAATTGCACCGCCTGTTCCTGATCGAACGCCTGCCGGAACCGCTGACGCCGGCAAGCAGCCATGTTCAGATATTCGACAATTACATAAAAGACACGCGGATCAGGCTTCGGTCGGTACGCGTTCCCGAATCGAACGAATGGAAGCGTATCCTGCAGCAGCGGTTTGCCGCCGGCGAGAGTGACCTGGCCGTCTGGAAGGTCGCGGAAATGTACCTGAACGCCGATGAATACAAGGTTTTCGAGCGTTTTGAGGGGCGAGAGGTCAGAAAGAACCGCTATTTTCATGAATTCGACGGACGCCTGATCGAATTCGACGTTTACCTCGGCGAACTGTTCGGATTGTGCATGGCGAAGGTGGAATTTGACGCCGCAGCCGACATGCTGTCGTACGAACCGCCGCCTTTCGCGGTGTTCGAGGTGACGAACGAGCCGTTCTTTACAGGCAGCAACCTTGTCGGGCGAAAATTCAGCGAGGTCAGGGCGGAGGTCGAACGCCTCGGCGAACCGCTTCGGACGGTTCCCGACGCATAAGAAAGGCGGGCTTTGCGACCCGCCGTTGGAATTTGAATCTTAGTGGCTTCGCGGTGTCATCGGCACGAAGCGTTCGATGGATTCGTATATCTGCAGGTAAATCTTAGTTTCACGCGGTATGAGCGTCGTCCAGTTGGCACCTCCGCGGTTAATGTAACCGGGAAGGCGTGCCGGATTCGAATTATAGCCTGCCGCCATTAGCTGTTCCTGCGTTGCGATCCCGCTGGCCACGGCGTTCGCCACGGTCGGGTTCGATATCAGGTCGCTCCACGTCCACTGCATATAGAGCAGCATAGCCTGTGTCGCGTTCACGTGGTCTCTCATTCCCTCGACAAAATCGGGCATCAGGTTTATCTGCGGATAGCGTGCACGGACCATTCGGTACGTCGAAGGGATCATCTGGACCATACCGCCCGCACCGGCAGAGCTGACCGAATAGCGATAGGTCTGGCCTTCGTTAAGGGCATAGAGCGTGAAAATGTCGTCGTAGATCTTCGAATGCGGTTCGTTGCGGAAACGCTGGTGATCGACGTGTTCGACGGTCGAGAGGCGTTCGGCAATATCGGCGACCTTTGCATGGATCGTAATGCCTTTGTCTTTCAATTTGTCACGAGCGATCTCAATGACGTTCCGAACATAGAACCGACCGGCGTTGACCACTTCAGGAGTGACAAGCCCCGGATGGGTCGAGATGTAGTAAGCCGTCTCGACATGACGTCCGCCTTTTTCAACGGGATATTGGACGATCAGCGGCAATTGCATCTGCCCGGTCTCGTCGGTCACGATGACGGGTGTGTTGACGCCGTTTCCGCGAATGGTCTGAACCGTGATGTTCCTGCCGTTCGATGAAACGCCCTGTTTGATCTCGGTCGTGCTCAGGAACGAGGTTTTTGGAATGACGATGTAATCGACCGCATTCGTTTTCCAATCATGGAACGCGATGCGTACCCAATTCGTACCGGCTGCCGATTCGACAGAGGTTGTTGCCACCGGACGCGACTGCATCTGACGCTTGGCTTCCGCGAGCTTGCTCTTGATCGTTGAGAAATTTAGGACACGTGCCGAGGCAGCCGTGTTCGCACGCGGAACGTTCCCGGTGCTGCCTGCGTTTCCAACGACGATCGGTGCGGAAGGCTTTGTGTGCTGGTCCGAACCGGAGAGCTCGACGTCCTGTTCGTCACTGGCCTTTACAACGGGACGCGGCGTAGGCGAAGGCACCGTTCGCGGACGCGGAAGATTATTGGTGATCACGACCTTTACCGGAGTCGGCGTAGGCTCGATGTCGGCCGTTTGGGAAAATGCCGCCAAAGACGATGCGAGAATAACGATAACTGCAGGGCAAAGGCTCTTTGTCATAATTCTAGTTTTTTACTACAGAGGGTTTCGGGTGTGAACAACCTCACAGGCCGTGAAAGCCTGCAATTCTAAGATTCTCGCATATTGAGAAGAGTTGTCAACCTTTCTGTGGAAAACTTATCGCTATTACAACAAAAGGTTATGGAGATTTGCGTTTGGCAGCACGCGGAACGTAAGGTATAACTTCAACTTTGCACAACGCTCACTTATGAACAGACTTTTCGGCACAGACGGAATTCGCGGACACGCCGGCACATACCCGCTTGATGAAAGAACGGTCGCAAAGATCGCTCGGTCGGTGGCGGAGCTGCTGAAAGAAAGGCTCGGGCGAACGCCGAAGATCGTCACAGGCCGGGACACACGCGAATCCGGCGAATGGATCGAGAGAATGTTCCACGCCGGAGCTTCGGAGGCTCAGTGCGAATCGGCGGGTGTCATAACCACTCCGGGCGTTGCCTTCCTGACCCGCAAATTCGATTTCGATGCGGGCGTAGTGATCAGTGCTTCGCATAATCCGTACCAGGACAACGGCATCAAGATTTTCCTGCCGTCGGGCAAAAAGCTGGACGAGGCATCCGAACGCCGGATCGAGCAAGACGTTTTCGAAGGGCAGGAGCTGAGCGTCGAACCGGCCGAGGTCTCGGCGGCACGTGAGGCGGAGTTCCGGAACGCATACGAACGCCACCTGATCGAAGAGGTCGAAGGCCTGCGGCTGGACGGAATGAAGATCGTGCTCGATTGTGCTAACGGTGCCGCATCGCGGATCGCTCCCGAAATACTCAGATCTCTCGGAGCCGATGCCATCACGATCAGCAACACGCCGGACGGCCGTAATATCAACGAGAATTGCGGTTCGCTGCATTTGGAACGGCTTCAGGCAGCGGTATTGGAACATAAGGCGGACTTCGGAGCGGCGTTCGACGGCGATGCCGACAGGGCTCTGTTCGTGGATGCGAAAGGGCGAATAGTTGACGGCGATGCGACGCTCTGGGTCATGGCCGGATACCTGAACGAGCACGGAAAGCTCCGCGACCACACGGTCGTAGCGACGGTGATGAGCAATGTCGGGCTTGAGATCGCTCTTGCGGAACGCGGGATCAAGATGATCCGAACGTCGGTCGGCGACAAATACGTGCTGGACGAATTGCTGAGAACAAACCTGACGATAGGCGGCGAACAGTCAGGGCATATCATCTTTGCCGAAGAAAGCCTTGTTGGCGACGGAATATTGACGACTCTGTTTCTATTGAGGGCACTCCGCGAAAAAGGACGGACGCTTTGCGACGCAACAGCGGGATTCACACGCTTTCCACAGACGCTCGTAAACGTAAAGGTCCGCGAGAAACGGCCTTTCGAGGAAGTAGGCAGCATTGCCGAAACTGCACGTCAGGTCGAGAACGAACTGGACGGCAGCGGACGCTTGCTGTTGAGATATTCGGGCACGGAAAACCTCGCACGGGTCATGATCGAAGGCAAGGACCAGGCTGCGATCGAAGGGCAGGCAAACAGGCTCGCCGACGTTATCCGGGCAGAGCTTGGATAAGTGCTTGATCGATGCATTTGCCAAACGTGACGGATTAAAGGTATATTCTAAAAACTGAAACGGTGGTTAATACCCCGTTTCCAGTGACAGCTGGGGTGAGGACGGTTGTCACGAATTGGCAGGTGCGGTACACTTCCACGTCGCTTCACCTGCTTTAAATTCGCAAATTTCACAGGCGGACGGTTTGAATGACCGTTCGCCTTTTGCTTTTATTCGCTTGAATTTAGCGGCGAGGTCAAATAATCTCAATTCCTGATGGACCACCTGAGACCTCCAAATTTCCGTACATTGAAAGTAGCTTCGGCATCGGTTCCGGCGGAATACCCGATACGGATCGGTTCCGGGCTTCTTTCCGGATGCGGTGAGTTCGTACGAAGTGTTGCCGGACAGGACGTTCGAACGGTCGCGATCATATCGAACAAGAAGGTGTTCACCCTGTACGGCGAGCGAGTTTTATCAAGCCTGGAAAGTTCCGGGATCCGGGCGGAAGTCTGGCTGATGCAGGACGGCGAGCGATTCAAAAACATGCGTTCGCTCGAATCGGCGTTGGGCTTTTTTAGCCGGATCGGACTTGCACGGACGGATTGCGTCGTAGCTCTCGGCGGCGGAGTCGTCGGAGACCTGTCGGGATTTGCGGCGGCCGTCCATCTTCGCGGAATCAGGTTCATTCAGGTGCCGACCACGTTGCTGGCGATGATAGATTCGTCAGTCGGCGGGAAAACAGGCGTGAACACGGCGTTCGGCAAGAACCTCGCAGGAGCTTTTCACCAGCCGGCGGGTGTTCTGGTCGACACTGCCACACTCCGGACGCTGCCGAGGCGAGAATTGACCGCGGGATTTTGCGAAGCCGTAAAACACGGAGCGATCGCGAGCAGGGAACTACTTGATCAAACCGGCGAATTCCTGGATTCGTATCCGCCAAAGACGATTCGTAACGTCGAGGATGACGAGGAATTCGACAGCCGTCTGGCTGACCTGTTATTTGAACAGATCTCATTCAAGGTCGCGATCGTTGCCGGAGACCCTTTCGAATCAGCGGATCGCACCGACCGGAGGTCGCGGAAAATACTTAATTTCGGCCATACTTTGGCACACGCACTCGAAAAACTCACGAAATACCGCTATTTCAAGCACGGCGAGGCCGTCGGGTACGGAATTTTATTTGCAGCCAAGCTGTCAAAAAAGCTTGAAATTTTTGGCAGTGATGATTTAGAATTGTTGAACGATGTTTTGCATCGATGCGGGAGACTGCCGTCGATCAAGGACATCAGTGCCGGCGAGCTTGCGGAGGCGTTCAAATTCGACAAGAAGAATATCGCCGATTCTCTACAATTCATTCTCCTTAAAGGCATAGGCGATCCCGTCGTTGTATCCGAAAAGGAGATCCCGCTAAATGCCGTTAAAGAAACACTCAAGAATTTTCTGAAAGAATATTAAACCCACTAGTTTTATCAGTCGAGGTGTGATTACGATGAAAAAATATGTAAGTCACCGCAGCTCGGAACGCGGATCTGCCACAACGAAATTCATGCTTGTGCTGTTCGTGATCGTGTTAGCTGCAAATGCGGGACTTAACTTTATCCCGGTGGCGTACGAGGGGGAAAATTTCAAACAGGAAATGCAGACCGCAGTGGTTCAGGGGCTTGCGGTTCCGGCAGGCGTCAGACCGGTGGAATCGGTGCAGCTGCGTATTCAGCGTGCAGCCGCAGAGAACAACCTGCCACCTGATACGTTCATGGACGTAAAATTGGTCGGCAATGTGATCCAGGCACACGTCGTGTACAGGAAAACGATCGGGATACTGCCGTTCGGTCTGTATAACTATACATACCATTTCGACCATACAGCCACTCCGACGGGATTCCTGCTAAAGAGTTAAACGGCGGCGGCAAGGGATTGCCGGACGCGAATCGGCTGGATCTGGATAAGGCCTTCGGGAGCGTCGGCGAGCCATGTCGACGGGCATACACCGCAGGTCGTGCACTTTTCAACAGCAGGACACGGAAGGCTCGAGAGTGACTCTCGGGCTTTTTCGTGTTCGGTCTTCAAAAATTCGAATGAAAGGCCCGAATCGACGATAGACCAGGGAAGGAATTCGTCGTAGCTGCGGTCGCGCGAAATGTGGAAGGCCGGATCGACACCCGTTTCACGTATCGCACGTCCAACATCGCGCTTAAGTTCCGCGGCACGATCGATCACACGGGCGATACTGCGGTCTCCGGAAGAGAACAACGCCTGTTCATGTGCAATACGAGCGGACATAAACCGGACCTCGGCATTCGGGATCTTCGACAGGCCTCTTGCGACATATTTGATACGTCGTTTCAGCTCTTTTTCGTCGCAAATGCCGTCCCACTGCAGAGGCGTATTGGGTTTTGGGACAAAACCGTTCAGCGACGTGATGATCTTTCCGGCACGGCCGAATTTCTTGCCAGCTTCGAGCATCCGGTCCTTTATCCGTTCGACAAGCACAAAGATCTCATCGAGGTCTTCCTGTGTTTCGGTAGGCAGGCCGACCATGACATAGAGCTTTATAGTAAGCATTCCGCGGTCGAATACGGAGCCGCAGATGTCAACGATCTCGCCATTGGTAAGATTCTTGTTGATGACCCTGCGGAGGCGGTCGGAACCGGTTTCCGGGGCGACAGCGATCTGCTGGTCGCGAGATTCGACAAGCGCATCGAGGAGCTCGTCAGAGATCTGGTCGAGCCTCAGCGAAGACACCGAAATTCGATATTCCATCGCACGTAATTCGCGAAGGATCGTTGAGATCTCCGGATGATCGCAGACAGCAGTAGAAACAAGGCCGATCTTGTCGGTCTTGTCCCGCCATTCCCGTGCTTTGGCCAGGATGTCTTTTGCCGGAACTACCCGTGGCGGGTAATAGTTATAGCCTGCCCAGCAGAACCTGCAGCCCTGCGAGCAGCCGCGTGAGATCTCGACCAACAAACGCTCGCCCATTTCAGCTTCCGGCGACCAGACGGCGGTCGACGGACAGAAAATGTCCTGATTTGTGAGAAATTCGGCAAGCTCCGTCTCGCCGCGTTTCAAAGCACGGCGTAAGGTTCCTTCCTTCGGATTAATGGCCGACAGAGCGCGGCCGACTCGGCGAGGAACTTCGTCGGCGTTCGGGACGTAGTCAAAGACCGTTCCGTCTTCGTTATAGATGACGTCGTAAAGCGACGGGACATAAAACCCGCGACCTATTCGTGCCAATGCGAGGAGAATGTCTTCCTTGGACTCGTTTTCGAGAATGGCATCGATAAGCTGATGGGCAAGAATCTCACCTTCACCCACGGCTATGATATCGGTGAAATCCGCTATCGGTTCCGGGTTGAGGAAAGAAGCGGCGCCGCCCATAACCACGAGCGGATGAAAGTGGTTCCTATCCTTTGACCAAACGGGTATGCCCGACATCTGAAGTATCCGGGCCATATTCAGATAGTCAGTCTCAAACGAGATCGTGAAGGCAACGATATCGAAATCCTTCACGGGCGATTGGGTTTCGAGCGAGAGCAGCGTAGAACGCGAGCGTTCATATTCCCGCATTTCGTCGGCATCAGGCAGGAAGACGCGTTCGCAGGAAACCTCCGGGATTCGGTTAAAGAGCTCGTACATCGTATGCAGCCCGAGATTGGCCATCCCGATAGCATGCGTGTTCGGATAGACGAGGGCGATCCGCAACGCCGAGCCCCCACGCGAGGTGAAGTAACCCTCTTCGGCGGCGAGCTTTTTCTTATAACTTTCTACAATGCGTTTGCTCATTCAATACTAAAACAACCAGAATATCAGCATTTCCGCGGTTTGAGAACCCACAAAAATAGCGGCCGAACTTGTGATCAACCATTCGGCCGCCCTATCAATGCTTTTTCAGGCCCTAATTCTTCGAATCCTTTTCCTTCGGGACGGTCAGGAATGGGCGGTGCTGAACGACAAAGGTCTTATCGTCGTACTGTCCGTCGCCGTCAACATCGACCTTTACGTCGATCTTATATTTCTTGCCCGGTTCATATCTTTCCGTAACATCGTAGGCGAGGCTGTACTGGCTTCGCAAAAGGCTGTTTATGTCCTGAAGATAGGCTGGGATCTCGCTTTCGAACGTCATCTGAAAATGCCTTCCGCCGGATTCCTTGGCAAACGTGTTCAGGGTATTGGTCGCCTGAAGAAATGTCAGCCGCCCCGGCGCTCCGGTCAGGCTGTCTGTCGCGTCCAGGTAGCCTTCATAGCGTTTATAGAACAAGTTGCCAGTGCTGATGATGTAAATAGGGATGCCAGAGGCCTGAATAACCTTCCTTACGTCGTCATAACTTGTTCGGCTAAATGTGTTGATGCCGGAGGCCACGAGGATGATCGCGCGACGTTTTGAACGCACGTCAACCATTCCGCCGTACTCCATTTGTTTGTTCCCGTTATCCTCGAGGACGACGGCGTCGCCTTTGCCGCCGACCAGCGCGAACTTCAGCGAATCAAACAGATTATTTTCGCGATAAGCCGGACGGTTCCTTAATAACAGGTCTATAGTACTGCGGATACGTGCAGGGTCATTCGTGAAATCGGTAATAGGAGTAGGCCGTATATCGAAGGCGATCACCGAGGCATAGTCATCAGGGGGCTTGATAAATCGCGTCAGAAATTGGGCGACTGGACGTACTGCTTCATATGCACCGGGCTCGAAACGGCCGCCGGCGGCGGATCCGAAAAGCTCCGTCCACTTGCTGTATTCAAGCACGAGCGTGACCGTGATCGGCGAATCAGGTGTAGCAAAACTGGAGATGTCCTTTTTCACACCGTTCTCGAAGATCGCGAAGTTCTCCTTTTTGAGCCCGGTAATTATCTGCCCGCTCTTTTTGTTGAAAACGACCGCGTCAACCGGCACAATGTCCGTATCCACCTTAAGGACATCGTCGGAAACAACGGCACTCTTTTCCTCTTCGGCCCGTTTTCTCTCTTCTTCGGCTTTTTTCAGCTCTTCTTCCGTCGGGCGTGAGTTCTTTTTCTGGTTGCCCTTGATCGTGTCGGGCCGCTGCGGGCGCGACTGGGCGAATGTTGGGCTAAACGTGGCGAAGATCATTAAAAGCACGACCATCGCGGCCGAAATCTGACGCGGACGGGCAATATGCATAGGTGTTTCCTTAGTTAGGCCTCAATGGATTAGATACTTATTCTCCGCGTTTCGTTGGACTTTGGCAAATATTTTGTATTCAGCTCAACCACCCGAATCCGGTGAGATCTCGATATTGGCGTTGAACGAACCGGAATTGTCATTCAAATTGCCTTCGTTTACGCCTAAAAACAGAGCCCCGTCACGGGCTGCCGTGAATTCGCGTTCCGCTCCAATGTATATAAAATCGTTATTGTCGTCGCCAATGACCGCGATCAGGGCGCCGGTCGGCACGCCGGGCATAAGCTTTTCGGCATCTTCGAGATCAGCGATCCCGGATGCGTCGGATGTGCGGCCGCGGCCAAGTGTGACGGTGCCGTCCCCGGCGATCCGGATCCGCTGGCCCTTCTTGACCACCCATCCCGAATTCGTCCAGCCGTTCGATGTATTGTCGGCAAGTACCTTAACCGAGAATTTGATCGCACGCGAGTTGCTATTCGGAGCAGTCGGGCGAGTTTTCGGCGTCGGCGCCGGAGCGGAAGCTACGGTTCCATCGTCGGCGATCACGTCCTCGTCAGTATCAGCAGTATTATTGGCGGTCGGAGCGGTGGGCGTCGGTGCCGGAACAGGAGTCGTACGCCTTGCCGCTGCCTGTTCGATGCGTATCGGTTCGGCATCGAATTCGATCGAATCGACCTCGGACGCGTTGAAGCTAAGTTCTTTACGCCGAGAGCCTTCGCCGATCGCAACGGTGAATTTGCCGCCACTGAAACTGACGATCTTGCCTTTGATCCTGCTGCCGTCTTTTAACCGTATCGTATCGGCGAAGATCGCGGACGACAATGAAAATATCATCCCCGCTGCCAAAATTATCCGAAGCGCCCGATTTTTCGTGTTCATTGTTTCTCCGTTAGCAGCCGTGTTCTGCCGACCCGCGTTAAGTTCAAAGCTATCAATTAAGTAGCGTCGGGGTAAGACAGCCGTTACAGCCTGAATAATGATGCTCAAAAGGGTTTACGAAGTTGCAAAAATTGCAGACACACTGATTATACAACGTTTTGGCGGGCCGGGCATACGAGTGTTTTCCGGTTCAGCATTGGGCGACGCGGTTTGGAATGATATAAGTATAGCCGTGCTGGGCATAGGCATCGTGAATTCATGAATTCAACAAATTCAACGGACAGAAGCAATTACGGCTGGATCATCTTGGCGGTCGCGACGTTCGCGTTGATCGTTGGGAATGGGCTGTCGATCGGCGGGATCCCTGTATTTTACAAGGCTATCCGCGAAGAATTCGTGGCTGACGGCCTTGTCGCGGTTCAGCGGGCGGAGAGCTTTATCGCGGACGGCGCGAACATAACGTTCCTAATGTCCGGCGTGTTTTCGATGCTGGGCGGATGGCTGATAAAGCGATATTCACTGAGGTTTTTGATGATCCTGGGGTGCATCGCCCTTGGTGTGGGGCTGTTGCTTCATTCACAGGCGGAGAGCGTGGCGGCGGTGTATGCGGCGAGGTTCCTGATGGGGATGTCGCTCGGGTTCGTCGGCGTAACCCCAAGCGTTGTATTGGTTTCCGGCTGGTTCCGGCGGAACCGAGGAACGGCTCTGGGCATTTTGTTGACGGGGACGAGCATCGGCGGAGTGGTGATCCCGTTCATTGCGGCTCCATTGATAACGCGGTTTGGTTGGCGGGCGGCGATGGCGGCATTGAGCGTTCTGGTGTGGCTGGTGCTGCTGCCGGCGGTGATATTGCTGGTTCGGGAGAACCGTGAAAACGAGCCCAGGCCTGAGAATGCGGAGGCGAAGGAAATAACGGGATACATGCTGTCGGAAGCGGTCCGGATGCCCGTGTTTTGGGTATTTGGAGCGTGCGCGGCGTTGGTATTCTATCCCATTTTTGCGACCAGCCAGCAGTTTATTTTGTATCTTCAGACGCCCAGAATCGGAATGTCGCTGGAGTCGGCGGCGCTTGCGCAATCGGCGCTGTTCGGGGTCAGTGTTGGCGGGAAATTCCTGGCCGGGTGGCTCAGCGACAGGTGGCGCCCGTCGGTGGTGATGCTGGGCTGCACGATGACAATGTTTGCCGCGACGTTGGTATTGTTTGACCTCAATGTTGGTAATGCGCTCCCCTTCTTAATGACATTTGGTCTCGGGTACGGAGGTACCTTCGTTTTGCTGCAGCGAATGGCGGCCGATATTTTCGGAATGAAGGAGTACGGGAAGATCTTGGGCACCATCACTATGATCGAGATAATCGGCGCGGCGGTCGGCGGACGGATCACGGGATATTTGGCGGATGAGGCGGGCGGGGATTACGTTTTTGCGTTTTACGGGGTGATCGCAGCAGCGGCGGCGGCGTTCGTTTGTGTGGCTCTGCTGAACGTAATGGTCCGGCATCGCTTCGGCGCGTTTAAGAATTGATCTTGTCCGTGCAAGTATCGGGCCGCCGACCCGTTCTCTCTAGTAACCCGACCGGAGCGCTAATGCCGCCCGACGGGCATATTCGAGAAAACGGGGAGTGATATGAGAAAAGTTTATACATTATTCGCAATGATATTAGTTTTCGGGATCAGCGGTTTCGCGCAGCGGGCGGACGGCCTGAGCACCGACCGCTGGAGGCCCGTCGAGATCAATCGGCAGAAGGTGGAGATACCCGACGGGTTTTTCCAGATCAATGAAGCGCGGAACAGATTTTCGGCGAACGCCGGGTGCAACAGCATCAGCGGAACGATCAGCAGCAAGGGCGCGCAGGTCCGGATCTCGAACGTGGTTTCGACCCGCAAATTCTGCGGCGGCGAGATGACGAACGAGACGAATTTCATACGGGCGCTGGAACAGGCGACGCGCTACACCGCAGCGGGAAACAGGCTGCGGTTCTTTGCACGCAATGTTGAGGTGCTGGAATTCGAACGTGCCGATACGGACGTGCCCGTGCCGGTCGGCGGCGGGCTGGAAAGCAGGAAATGGGTGCTGGAAGCGATCGGCGGAAAGCGCATCGGCAGGATCGCGTCCGAGGCATTTATCGTGTTCGACCCGGCGAAATTCAGCGCGGGCGGGAATACGAGCTGCAATACTTTCGGCGGCAGCTATATCGACAAGGCAGACCGCGTGAAGATCTATGACACGATTTCGACCCTGCGCGCCTGCGTGGAAGACAACCGGATGGACGTCGAACGCGGGTTCATGGAAGGGCTGCGTGAGGCCGACCGGTTCGTTATCCGCAACAACCGGCTGATCCTGTCGCACCACGGAAAGGAGCTACTGGAATTTCGGGGTATGGCGAAATAGGCAGGGGAGTTGG
>JAEZIT010000035.1 GCA_023436495.1 Acidobacteriota bacterium | reverse complement strand
GTTCGGTGGCGGCGTTAAAGCCGTTGGCACCTTCGGCAGCGGCGACCTTTTCGACGATGACCGCGCCTTCTTTGCCTGCGTTAGCGGCGATCTGGCGAAGCGGTTCTTCGAGAGCGCGACGGACGATGTTCACGCCGATCTGCTCATCCGAATCGACATCGCTGGCTTCGAAGCCGTCGAGCACCTTGCCCGCACGGACGAGGGCGACGCCGCCGCCCGGTACGATGCCTTCTTCGACAGCGGCGCGGGTAGCGTGCATTGCGTCTTCGACGCGAGCCTTCTTTTCCTTCATCTCGGTCTCGGTCGCGGCGCCGACCTTGATCACCGCAACACCGCCGACCAATTTGGCGAGGCGTTCCTGCAGTTTTTCACGGTCGTAATCCGACGAGGTCTCTTCGATCTGCGTGCGGATGGTCTTGACGCGGCCGTCGATCGCATCGGCAGCACCTGAGCCTTCGACGATGGTGGTGTTTTCCTTGTCGATCGTGATCTTCTTGGCTTTGCCGAGGTCTTCCAGAGTGATCGATTCGAGCTTGATGCCCAGGTCTTCGCTGATGACCTTGCCGCCCGTCAGGACAGCGATGTCTTCGAGCATGGCCTTGCGGCGGTCGCCAAAGCCCGGAGCCTTGACGGCGGCAACGTTAAGCGTGCCGCGGAGTTTGTTGACGACGAGCGTCGCGAGGGCTTCGCCTTCGACGTCTTCGGCAATGATGAGCAGCGGACGGCCCATCTTCGCAACCTGTTCCAGGATCGGCAGAAGGTCGCGCATGTTCGAGATCTTCTTCTCGTTGATGAGGATCATCGGCTCATCGAGTACTGCTTCCATCCTGTCCGGATCGGTCACGAAGTACGGCGAAAGATAGCCGCGGTCGAACTGCATACCTTCGACAACTTCGAGCAGGGTGTCCATCGTCTTCGATTCTTCAACCGTGATCACGCCGTCCTTGCCGACCTTGTCCATCGCTTCCGCGATGATCGTGCCGATCGTCTTGTCGCCGTTGGCCGAAACCGTTCCGACCTGTGCGATAGCGTCGCCCGAAACCGGCTGAGCGATCTTGTGAACTTCTTCGACGACCTGCGCAACTGCCTTGTCGATACCGCGCTTGAGCGCCATCGGGTTGGCACCGGCGGCAACCGTGCGGACGCCTTCCTTGAAAATAGCCTGTGCGAGAACGGTCGCGGTCGTCGTGCCGTCACCGGCAACGTCCGACGTCTTGCTGGCCACTTCGCGGACCATCTGCGCGCCCATATTCTCTAGCGTGTCCTTCAATTCGATCTCTTTAGCAACGGTGACGCCGTCCTTCGTGATCGTCGGCGAACCGAATTTCTTGTCGATGACGACGTTGCGTCCCTTCGGGCCGAGCGTTACCTTGACAGCATCGGCAAGCTGATTAACACCGCGCAGAATGGCAGCGCGCGAATCTTCTCCGTGAACTACTTGTTTAGCCATAGTTTTATAAATCTCCTGAATCTCTTAGTGGATCTGCGATCTTCAATTTGCGAACTGCGATCTCGTGATGGGCCTCGCCCGCTTCCGGACCGCAAATCGGCAATTATTTGGCGGAAGCTCCTGCACGTTCGATGATGCCGAGGATCTCGTCTTCGCGCATGATGAGGAATTCTTCGCCGTCGAGCTTGATCTCGGAACCGCTGTATTTGCCGAACAGAACGCGGTCGCCTGCCTTTACATCAAGAGCCTGACGCGAACCGTCTTCTTTGTACTTGCCGTCGCCGGCCGCGATAACTTCGCCTTCCTGCGGTTTTTCCTTTGCCGAATCGGGAATGAACAGGCCGCCCGCCGTCTGATTGACGTTGTCTTCGATGCGTCGGATGATCACACGGTCATGCAATGGTTTAATCGTGGTTGCCATAACTGGTTTACTCCTTTCTAAATAAGGTTTATAGGTTTAATATAACGACTTGGACCTCAAGTACGATATTAAAGTTTTAGCACTCGTTATCCAAGAGTGCTAGTTTATGTAAAACGGGGTTGACTGTCAAGTATATTTGTGAATTTTAGAAAATGTGAGTGTGTTGTTATCAAGGTGCGGAAAGAATTTTTGATAACAGAAAATGCGCTTATGAACCTTACAGAGCTCAATATCTATCCGATCAAATCGTTGAAGGGCATCGCGATCACGGAAGCCGCTGTCGAAGCGAGGGGATTGCGGCGCGATAGGCGCTGGATGCTGGTCGACGCGGACAATAAGTTCATCACGCAGCGCGAGATCCCGAAAATGGCGGCGCTCAGCGTTGATCTGCTGACTGACGGCCTGCGGGTGACGAATGGAAGCACGCACATAGATGTGCCCGCAGAGCCATATTCGGACGATTCCGCGACCGTTGCGATATGGGGCAGCAGGGTAAAGGCGGCGGTCTATCAGCCGTTCGTGAATCATTGGTTTTCCGACGCGTTGGGCGTGGATTGCCGCTTGGTGCAGATGCCGGAGAGCACCAATCGGATCGTCAGCCCGAATTACGCCGTTCGAAAATTTGAGGACATTGTAAGTTTTGCGGACGGTTATCCGTTCTTGCTTATCGGGCAGGCGTCGCTCGATGACCTGAATTCGCGGCTGCAGGAGCCGGTCGGTATGAACAGATTCCGGCCGAATTTCGTGGTGGCCGGTGCGGAGCCTTTTGCGGAGGACACCTGGAAGCGCGTGCGCATAGGTTCGACGGTGTTTCACGTCGTGAAACCGTGCGACCGCTGCGTGATCACGACCATCGACCAGGCAAAGGGCGAAAAGACAGGCAAGGAACCTTTGAAAACTTTGTCAGAATATAGAAACCGGAACGGGAAAGTGCTGTTCGGACAGAACCTGATCGCGGACGAACCGGGCGCGACGATCAAGGCCGGCGACGAGGTCGAGGTCGTCGAATATAAACAAACGAAATCTTAACGCCCGCGGCGGCCGTTGATAGAGGCCGCACGCCGAGGCTTTTCCTCATAAACGGCGACGCGTTTCGATAGCGTGTTGCGGTGGATGCCGAGGACATCGGCGGTTTTCGACAGACGGCGGCCGTTGCGTTCTAGTGCTTTTTGAATATAGATCTTTTCGAATTCGAATACGGCTTCGTCGAGCATAATCTGGCCGTCGAGCATTTCTTCTATCAGCACTTCCAATTTGGTGTGGAGCTGCATTTGTTTCGTCTTATGCACCCGGCAATTTCTCGCCGGTCAAAAGCCTGTAAGCTTCAAGATACCGCTCGGTGGTTGCTGCAGCGATCTCGGGAGGCAGCGGAGGAGCCGGCGGAGTTTTGTCCCAATCGAGAGTTTCAAGATACTCCCGAACGAACTGTTTGTCGAATGACGCCTGCGGATGGCCGGGTTCGTAGGCCTCGGCGGCCCAAAAACGCGACGAATCGGGCGTTAGGACCTCGTCAACCAGCAGGATATTGCCGTCGTCGTCCTGGCCGAATTCGAATTTGGTATCGGCAATGATTATTCCGCGCGTCAGGGCGTATTCGCTCGCTTCGTTGTAGAGTGCCTTTGAATAAGACTTCAGCTCGGCGGCAGTGTCGTGGCCGACGATCTTGACGAATTCGAGCTGTGAGATGTTGTCGTCATGGCCTTCGATCGCCTTGTTCGAAGGCGTGAAAATCGGTTTATGAAGTTTGTCGCACTGCAGCAGCCCGGGCGGCAGCTCGTGGGCGCAGACCTCGCCCGTCGCTTTATAGTCCTTCCAGCCTGAGCCTTCCAGATATCCGCGCACGACGCATTCGACCGGGAAAACTTTGGTCTTTTTGACAAGCATCGAACGCCCGCGCAGCTCTTCATGACGGCGGACCGAATCCGGCATCTTTTCGAAATCCGCCGTGATCAAGTGGTTCGGTACGATATGCTTCAGCTTCTCAAACCAAAACGCCGAAAGCCCGGTGAGTACTGCGCCTTTGTGATCGATCGGCGTCGGCAGCACGCAATCGAATGCCGAAATGCGGTCCGTTGCTACAAGAAGCAGCTGCTTGTCGTTTATTTCATAAACGTCGCGCACTTTGCCGCGGTGAAAGAGTTTTAAGTCGGTGTAAGAAGTTTCTGAAACGGTCGTTGCGGAGGCCATATATCAATGTAAATCTGTCTAGTAATACTATTATGAACCTTTAGCAGTATAAAGGGAAATTTCAATACGCCGGCGAATCCCTATGACTTGATTACGTGCCAATTAAGCCAAAGGCCGGCCATGTTCAACTCCGGTAAAGCGGTCGTGAATTTCGATCAACCGGCGAAAATCCGCCGTGCCGTGCTCATGCCCGAATTGTTCGACAAAACGGCACGTGGAATAATTTTCTGCTCTGGGTTCGTACATTGCTTCCCATTCGCTAAAGAGCCTTTCGGTCTCCGGCGTATCGAACGGAAAGCGGACGGGCGGCGGCTGAACGCCGCACCGCCAGGGTTTCGGCGACAGGCGGGCGCGAAAACTGCCTTGCGTTCGGCACAATCGAACATACAGCGGATCGGCTCCGAATGCCGATAGCAGCGATTCGGCGGCCGGCCCTGACGGATCGATCCGCCGGTTGATCACGGCGCAGCGAAATCCGGCGGCGGTCTTATATAAACGAAACGTGTTTTCGGGATGCTGGGCGGCCACACGGGCGATCCGTTCGCGCACCTGTTCGTCGGGGTCTGGGGCCGTCATTCCGAAGAGTCCTTTAAAGGTTCGGACCAATTTGCTGAACGGCTGTTCAAGTGGCACGTCGATGTCGATGAAAGCCAGGTTTACAGTATTAAGTACGAGCGATCCGTACCCGTTGCGGGTGATAACGGCGATCAATTCGCCATCCGAACCGGTGAACTCTTCTACTATCTTTTCACGCCGCGGACGGTCGAAATAACCGTAACGTTCCGGGAAGCCTTGCCCGCTCGAGACACGTGCGGCGACACGCTGAGCGGCCTCATGGGCGCGTTGCAGCGCCTCGTCAGCGTTATCTGCGGACCAACCCCATGCGCCCACATGGACTGTCCTGCCGTCCGGAGTCATCGCCTGAATACGTGAACATTTCCAGTGTCGTGCGATCTTCATTATTCGTATCGTTTGATTTTCGGGAAGTTTCGAATTAGCAACAGCACAAGACTTTAGCACATAATGGTTGAATATCGACAAGGCCGGCTTTTGTTGTATGATTGAGGTATGCAATTTCGTCTCATAAGTGAAAATCAGCCGAAAGGCGATCAGCCGCAGGCGATCGACGCGCTCGTAGGCGGGCTGAATTCCGGTACAAAAGATCAGGTGCTGCTCGGGATAACCGGCAGCGGCAAGACCTTCACGATCGCTAACGTAATCGAGCAGGTGCAGAGGCCGACGCTCGTACTGGCGCATAACAAGACGCTGGCCGCTCAGTTGTATCAGGAATTCAAGACGTTCTTTCCGGAAAACGGGGTCGAATATTTCGTCTCATATTACGATTATTATCAGCCGGAGGCGTACGTGCCGGCTTCCGACCTTTATATCGAAAAGGAAGCGACGATCAATGACGAGATCGACCGGCTGCGGCTGTCGGCGACCCGTGCTCTGTTTGAGCGGCGTGACGTTATTATCGTAGCGTCGGTTTCATGCATTTATGGTTTGGGCGATCCGGACGCGTATTACGGAATGATCGTATTTATCGAGCCGGGACAGAAGATAAAACGCGAGGAATTTCTGCAGAAGCTGGTCGAACTTCAGTATGAACGCGTAAATATCGATTTCGACCGAGGCGTTTTTCGTGTGCGCGGCGATGTCGTCGAAATTTACCCGAGCTATCAGGAACAGGCGTACCGCGTGGAATTCTGGGGCGACGAGATCGATGCGATCTATACGATCGATCCGCTGCTGGGCGAAGTGATCAAAAAGCATGAATCACGACTGCCGATATATCCGAAGACCCACTACGTAATGTCCAAGCCGACAATAAAGCGGGCGTTAAAGACCATTCGCGAAGAGTTGGACATGTGGGAGGAAAAGCTCGTTGGCGAAGGGAAGATAGTCGAGGCGCAGCGGCTGCATCAGCGGACGATGTACGACCTGGAAATGATCAAGGAGATGGGGTTCTGCCGCGGGATCGAGAACTATTCGCGGCACCTGACCGGAAAGCCGCCGGGAGCGCCGCCGCCTACGCTGCTGGACTATCTGCCGGACGATGCGATCATGGTCATAGATGAATCGCACCAGACCATCCCGCAGCTAGGTGCGATGTATAAAGGCGATCAATCGCGGAAAGGCACGCTTGTGGAATACGGATTCCGGCTGCCGAGTGCAAAGGACAACCGGCCGCTGAGTTTCGAAGAATTTGAAAAACGCGTCGGGCAGACGATCTATGTTTCGGCGACGCCCGGCCCGTATGAATTGCGGCGGACCGAGGGCGAGGTGGTCGAACAGATCATCCGTCCGACCGGATTGCTCGATCCAATGGTGCAGGTGCGGCCGGTACGCGGCCAGATCGACGACCTGCTCGAAGAATGCCGTCAGCGGGCAGAACGCAACGAACGGGTGCTGGTGACGACGCTGACGAAGCGTATGGCCGAGAATCTAAGTGAATATTTTGCGGAGGTCGGCGTAAGAGTGACCTACCTGCATAGCGATATTCATACGCTGGAGCGGATAAAGGTTTTGCGTGATCTTCGCCGTGGGGAGTTCGACGTGCTGGTCGGGATCAATTTGCTGAGAGAAGGTCTTGACCTGCCTGAAGTTTCGCTGGTCGCTATCCTGGACGCAGACAAGGAAGGGTTTCTGCGATCGGAGCGTTCGCTGATCCAGACGATCGGGCGGGCCGCGCGTAATTCCGACGGCATGGCTATTTTATATGCAGACAAGATCACGGATTCGATGCGGAACGCGATCGACGAGACCGAACGCCGACGCGCGATCCAGGAAGAATATAACGCGGAGAACGGCATCACGCCGACAACGATCGTTAAACCGGTCGAGGCAACGCTCGTGACCGCATACGAAGCGGATTATTTCAAGGTGCCGCTGGACCTCGAGAAGTTCGAAGAGTATTCGCCGAAACAGTTGAAGGAGACGATACATCAGCTTGAAGCCGATATGCGTAACGCGGCAAAAGAAATGAAGTTCGAACAGGCGGCGGAGATCAGAGATAAGCTAAAATATCTACGCGAAAGAGAATTACAATATATTTAGAAATTACGAACCTTCTGCGCATTCATTGTCACTTATGGACTGCTGAATGAAGGTTTTTTATGCCGAGATCACATGCAAGTTAAGACTGAGCTTGAAGACCTGACAAATTACCTAACGGACGCCAGCAACATGCCCGGCGGGCACGCTGATAAGCTGTTTTATCCGGAGACGGCGAATGAAGTCTCCGAGATCCTGCGGGAAGCGAACGAAGCGCGGATGCCGGTGACCATATCGGGCGCGCGGACGGGAACCGTAGGCGGCGCGATACCATTCGGCGGATATGTCGTGTCTATGGAACGGTTGAACAATATCGGCACCATCGACAAGGAGTCGAAAACCGTGTCGGTAGGCGCGGGTGTGATCTTGGGAGATCTTCAGAAGGCGGTTGAAGCGGAAGGGTTATTCTATCCGCCGGACCCGACGGAATGGAGCTGTCAGATCGGCGGAACCGTCGCGACAAACGCTTCCGGAGCAAGAAGCTTCAAGTACGGAGCTACGCGGGAATTTGTACGTTCGATCGAGGTCGTGCTGCCGGGCGGTGAGATCATCAGGATCAGACGCGGTGAGAACGTCGTGGGCGACGATGGATTTATAAACATCAGCGACGGCGGACTGCGCGCTAAGCTTCCCACGTACGACCGGCCTAATGTGCGCAAGAACGTCAGCGGTTACTTTAATGAAATGCCGCTTGACCCCATCGACCTGTTCATCGGCAGCGAAGGTACGCTTGGCGTTATAACCGAAGTGGAACTGGCTCTGTTGAATAAGCCGGAAGGATTTTTCTCGGGTATCGTTTTCTTTCCGAAGAATGAGGGCCTGTTGGCATTTGTCGAAGATGCGAGGCGGCTGTCGTTCGCCACCCGTGCAGGCGGCGCGGACGGTGGATTCGATGCGACGCTGCTCGAATATTTTGACGACAAGGCACTTGGCTTCATTCGCGAGAAGTTTCCCGAGACGCCGGACGGCATGGCC
>JAEZIT010000105.1 GCA_023436495.1 Acidobacteriota bacterium | reverse complement strand
CGGATTACACGGGTGACGGGAAGACGGATGTGGCGGTGTTCAGGCCGTCGACGGGATTCTGGTACATATTGCGGAGCGAGGACCTCACCTTCTACGGCTTCCCGTTCGGCGTGGCGGGAGACGTGCCTTCTACGGGAGACTATGACGGGGACGGAAAGGCGGCCCCTGTGGTCTTTAGAGCAGGGACATGGTACATCAACCGCTCGGCGGCAGGACAGGTGGTCATCGGGTTCGGCACGGCAGGAGACGTGCCGGTGCCGAGTGCTTTTGTGAGATAAGAAAGATCTCACGCAAAGACGCAAAGAACGCGAAGCAAGAAGAAAGATGGCCGTCGGGGATACTCCGGCGGCTGTTTTTATATGGGAAGGAATTATGAATTTAGAATTGCGAATTAGGAATTGTTTCGGTGGAGAGGATCTCACGCAAAGACGCGGAGGACGCAAAGAGGGTTGGATCAGGGCAATGGTGAGTGTTTCGCCCTTACTGCGCGGGCTTCCGCATTAGAATTGGGCTTTTTCTCATTGGTAATTATTAATTGGTCAATTGGTAATTAGTAATTAGGAAAAAGGCTCCAAGATCGTCTTCTAAGTTTTGCAACGAAAAAGGCGGCCCGAGGGCCGCCTTTCAGATCGAACATTATCCCTGAATTACGGTAAAGCTATGAAATTCAGGTTGTTCACGTTGTCAGTGATCTGCATGTTCACGGGAGTGAAGTTGTACTCCTTCGCGGATGCAGTGATTGTGTAGGTCACACCTGTTTGGACACCGTCGATTCGGTAGTATCCGAACGGGTTGGCACGAACCACATGGGTGATTCCGCTGCCGTTGGAAACGCTTACACGGGCGTTCGGAATTGCCCAGCCGTTCGATGATTGGACACGTCCGGAAATAGATACCGAAGACGCCGGTGCGGCGCCGGGGCCTTGGACCTGAACCGTTACAGGGTCGCCCGTCTTGAAGAATCCGACCGTTGCCGTTGTATTCTGAGGGGCCTGATTCGAATCGAATCGGAAGTTGTACATCGTACCCCAGCGAATAGCATTGGCATTCTGATTGGCGGCAAATGTTTCCGTGCTCCATGTGATCGCACCGGCGGTCTGAGCCGGCGTCCACGGGGTGCTGCTGTAGCCCGCATTGTTGAACGTTCCATCAGCCGACCATCCCGGATGTTGCGGCGGGGCATGGAAACCAAGGTTCGTCAACGTTACGCCGTTACCGACGGGCACGCTGAACGATTGAATGCCGCGATCAAGATTCTGGTTGTATATCGCGTACTCGTAATGCCAAACGCCCGGGGAGGTCTGCGTTATTTTGTAGGCGATGAACGCGATACCGTCAGCTCCGGGAGCGGGGCGGATCTCGGCGATCGTTGCGCCGGGCCACGCATTTATGGCCGGTTTTTGGCGAACGGTCGAAGCCGCCGGCGAGAAACTGAACGGGCTGCCCGTACCGTTGACGTTATAACGGCGATACGAGACGTTGTTATACATATTGCACTGGGTCGGGTTTGACTGGCACCAGGCGTATTCGTGCGGTGTGATGTACTGCGCTTCGGCGTAGTAGGTCGCTCCGGGATTCTGAGTGGAGGACAGGTCGCTGATCTGCGTCAGGATCCTGTGCGAAGGGCCCGTGTGAACGTGGCCTGCGTGATTGTTCGGGTTCGTAGCCGAATCGCCTCGGGGATAAAAGCCCGTAAACGGGTTTACCCAGGCACGCGACCCAAGGCTCGGGCCGGCGTTAAGACTTGCCGAATACGGGTCAGAACATCCTGAACCGAGACGCGATCCGCCGACACCATTGCATCCGAGCGAGCAAAGGTTCTGGGTCAAAGCGGTAAACGCGTGTTTCATTGCCGACTGGCCGATCTGTTCTAAACGCAGGTCATTTCCGGCTCCGCCGCTCAATCTGTACATATTTTGCGGAATTACCGGGTGATCGTTGCTCGGGAGTGCGAACCAGTTAAGATCAACAGTGCCGAAATTGCACGAATCGGTACCAACGGCAAGCCCGACGAAGGCGCCGTCAGCGCTGCCAAACTGTGCAAGGCCGTTCAGATCGCCCACGATCACATCAGGACCGGGAACGGTTCCTGCCATCGGATCGTTCATCGGAGGCAGCTTGTTCGATTCAACAGAACCATTGACTATCCTGGAGACTTCGATAGCCTTTAATGTCGCTTCGGCATCGAATGTGCCGATGATCGCGCCGCCGGCTTTCATTCCGAGTTCGGCCGCGAATTCATCGGACAGCAGCACTCTGCCGCCTTTGATAGCCAGAACACGCGTTTCCGGGTCGTATCCGTATTCGTGGCCTTCGATATTGAAGAAAACAAAGCCGGATTTGCTGTCACGGACCACTAATTCATAGGGGCCGCCGATCGGGGTGCTTTCAACTTCGAGGCGGTCGAACGAAGCCTGAAGTTTATCGGGCAATCCGACGGCTTTTTGCGGAGCCAGCTCCATCGAACTGGGGAGTGAACCGCGAAATTCGTTATTGAAGACCATCGTGGTAAAGAAGGTATTCGGCACCGCGTCGAAACGCAGTGTGGTCGAACCTGTACCACGGCTTCCGTTTAGTCGGCCAAGATCGATCTCCATCGCGACGCTGCCGTCCGCCACGATCATTTTCTCGAGCAGTCCGGTCTCACCGTCCGGACCTGCCGCAGTTTCCTGTTCAGAGAAACTCAATAAAGCTAAAATCAACGCAAATACACCGAATACCGCAAAAAAAATACGATACCGGCTGCCCAGCAACTTGTTTTTCATCAAACCTCTCCTCTTAAATTTTAACCTTTGATAACCGAGCCTGAATACACCGCTGCCGATGGTGGGCCCTTGTAACTGGAATTGGTAATTCACTTTAGCTTACATTAGCGAATCGGTCAATAGTAATTAAGAGATATTAATAAGGTATTGAATCTGTATAAACCGTGGCGACGGATGGGCGGGCCTTAGGTTGATAAAAAATTTTGTGACTTTCCTTTTATCGCGGATACAGCGGTTGACCGTGCGTTCCGCGAATCGGGAAATGTATGATTTAATGTTGAAAAGGGAAATTCAACCTTCCGGACGATCGTTGTCGAACCGGCCCGCACGTTTTACCAATATATATGAAAGATGGCTGCGATGGCACCGTTTCCAAGCCAAAGAAGGGCAAAGAACTGCCGATCCTGAAAAATTCGGAGACCGCTTCGGCACAGCCGCGGGAATCGCGGGCTGGACGATGGCGGGCGGGCGCGTTGATCTTGTTGAATCTGCTAATGATCGCGCACTTCGTTCAATGGCGCATCACGGGGTCGACCACGACACCGATCGAGCCCTCGGAAGCCATGTACACGCTTCAGAACGGAGCGATCAACGCGGGGGTCATATTCTTTTCTCTTGCGATACTGGCGACGCTCATTTTCGGCAGGTTCGTCTGCGGTTGGGGATGTCATATCGTCGCGCTTCAGGACCTGTGCGCATGGATGCTGAAAAAGGTCGGGTTGAAGCCGAGGCCGTTCCGGTCGCGGCTGCTGATGTATATCCCGATCGCTGCGGCATTCTATATGTTCGCATGGCCGACTATCTCTCGTGCGATCACGAAGCCGAAGAGCGAGCCGTTGATCCCGCAATTTACTAATCATCTGATCACGACGGAGTTCTGGGCGACATTTCCGCCTTTCGCGGTCGCCGTGCCGTTCCTTTTTATCTGCGGATTTCTTACGGTCTATTTTCTCGGTTCAAAAGGTTTCTGCACGTACGGCTGTCCGTACGGCGGGATCTTTGTTATCGCAGACAGATTCGCTCCGGGAAAGATCCGGGTGACCGATGCGTGCAATCAATGCGGACATTGTACGGCGGTTTGTACCTCCAACGTGCTGGTCCACGCCGAGGTTGAAAAGTACGGGATGGTGGTCGATCCGGGCTGTATGAAATGCATGGATTGCGTCAGCGTTTGTCCGAATGATGCATTGTATTTCGGATTCGGAAAGCCCGCAGTGGGGACGCCGAACAAGGTCAGCAGGAACTATTCGCTGACCTGGGGCGAAGAGGTTGCCGGTGCGGTCGTCTTTATAGCGAGCTATTTCGCTGTGTGGAACGTTTATCAGCTTATTCCAATGCTGATGGCCATCGGTATAGCGATCGTAACAACATTCTTGGCGTTGAAAACGTGGAAGCTATTCACAACACCGGACAGCACATTTTATGGACGCAGCCTGCGATATGGCGGAGCGGTAAAATTGGCGGGATGGGCTTTTACTGCATTTGCGGCCGCGTGGATAGGGCTGACCGTGCACAGCGGATATGTTCGCTATCACGAATCTGCCGGAACTGCGGCGTATGAAAACGTCGCGATCCCGGATGAGTTGGCGCTTGCTCAACGCGACCCGGCGCAGTGGCTGTCAGCGGCCGACCGCTCAAGTATCGAAAAAGGGAAGAAGCACTTGCGGACCGCGGCGAGTATCGGGCTTTTTACAAACACCGATGCCATGCCAAAACTTGCGTGGCTGGAATTCCTCTCAGGCGATCCCGAAACGGCGATAGACGTGCTCGGGCACGCCGCAGAGCACCAGAGCGGACAAGCGAGGGCCCTGAGCCTTTATTATCGCGGCGCGATAATGAACCGTTCCAAACAGCACGAGCAGGCTTTGGAGAGTTTGGAAGAAGCGTTGGCCGAGCGCCCGGACCTCGCGACCGCAAGGGAAGAGATCGGCGAAGCTCTCTGGAATTTAGGACGCAAGGACGAGGCGATCGAGGTATGGAAAGAGGCTCTGGCTGCAAATCCTAATCTTCCGCTCACGTCAAATTTTCTGGCGGGAGCTTTAGAAGATCCGGACGATGGCGTTGAGGCAGGGCCGTTTGAAAGCCGCGCCGAAAAGCTAACGCCGGACGATCCGTATTTTCATTGGATGCTGGGGCTGCGTCTGCAAAATGCACAAATGAATAGGCTCGCCGAAAAGCATTTCCAGCGAGCCGCTAAATTAAATCCTGCTTTTCTTTTGAGAAGAAACCGGACAGGGAACTAAGCCTTACTTACACTTCGAATAACCGCAATCCCTGCAGAAATCGCAGCCGGAAGCGTGTTCAAGCTGGCCGCTGCATTCAGGGCATTCGCCGATCAGCTGAGACATTCCCGTCTCTTTTGCAGGATGTACGGCTGAGGCCGAACCGTTCAACTTGCTGATCGCACGTTCCGACTGCGGAAGATTGTTCAGCCGGCGATCGACAAGCTGAAGGCATTCCGCGACCGCTTGTTCGGGCGATGTCAGCAGCCTTTCGTTGAACCAAACGGCGTGTGTGCCCGTTACTTTATTCAAGCTGTGGGCGACCTCCTTGACCTCGAATCCGCCGCGAAGCATCTTCGACGCCAGCAGTCCGACGCCTTCGCTGATCGGGCCGGCGGCAAATACCTCGAGTATCTTTTCGCCGTTGTGATTGACCGTAACGTAAAGATTCTGCGTATCGAACGGGATTCGCCATGTCGATCCCTGCAGTTCACGCGGCCGCTCGATGCGCTGGGCCGTCGGCAGGGCCTTTGTCGCCGTGACAGAGGTGTCCTCTTCCTGCTTCGCTGCGGTCTCGGCCGGAGCTTTCATCGAATTCAGAACCTGATTTTCCCGGCTGCCGTCCCGGTAGTAGCTCACAGCCTTGCACCCGAGCTTGCGTGCGAGATGATAAAGTTCGTCTACCGATTCGACCGTGTCGTCATTAGCGCCGTTACAGGTTTTTGAGATCGAATTGTCGACATGTTTCTGCGCCGCCGCAAGCACTTTGACGTGCTGGACCGAGCTGATGCTCATCGCGGAAATGAAGTGCGGCGGGAGTTCGCTCTCGTGCTCGACAACGTATTCGGCGGCCTTTCTGATCGACTCCTCGTCGGTTTGATCGACCGAGATACCAAGAGCCTCGGCCGCAAGACTATGAACGTAGGTGCGAGTGCCGAGCGTGTCCTGACGAACGTAGGCCCACGAAAAATTCGGCTCGATGCCCGATGACGTTTCGGCCACGAGCGAGATCGTGCCGGTCGGAGCGATCGTTGTTACCTCATAATTACGCGGCGTCAGCGGAATGTCGCGAGAGATGCCAAGGTCATCGTAGATGAATTTTGCATAAGCGTCGCGATTGGCTTCGAGTTCAGGAAATACTCCCTTTTCCGCGCCGAGCTTTAACGATGCCAGCCAGGATTCTCGGCGGATGAAGCCCATGATGCGTTCCATTAATTCGAGTGATGCATCATCACCGTAAGTGATCCCGAGATCAAGGCACAGATCGGCAAAGCCCATGATACCCAATCCAACCGGACGGGTGCGTTTGACTACGTCATCGATCTCCGGGAGCGGGAAATGGCCGGCGTCGACGACATTGTCGAGAAAACGGGTGCAAAGATGTGTGACGGCCGCGAGGCGTTCCCATTCGATACATTTATCAATATCGGTGCCATCGTCGGCCTTTCTGTAGAACTTGGCTACGTCGATAGAGCCGAGATTACAGGAATTGTTGAAATGAAGCTGCTGTTCGCCACAAGGGTTGCAGGCATAGATCGGGCCCATCGACGCCATCATGTGATTGTGCCGGTTTACTTCGTCGATAAAGATGATTCCCGGTTCGGCGTATTTATGCGCCGACGCGATGATGCGGTTCCAGACATCCGGAGCATAGACCATTCCCGACATCGGCGGCTCTTCGATCGTGCAGTTCGACAGGTCGGCCGTTTCGAATGCCAGCTTGTCCGCGAACGTCACGGGCGTGCCGTCCGGACGTCTATAGACGACGTACTCTTTCCCGGTGACGGGGTCAAATACGGGCTGCGACCAAGGTTCGTCGCTGAATTCGGTCTGGAACCATGTGCCATTATCGACGGCTTCCATGAACAGGTCAGTAACGGTCACGGAGATGTTGAAATTTGTAAGGCTCGTCTGGTCGTTCTTGGCATGAATGAACCGAAGGATGTCAGGATGCCCGATGCTCAGGATGCCCATGTTTGCCCCGCGCCGCACGCCGCCCTGTTTTACAACTTCGGTCGTCTGATTGACGATATTCATGAAGCTGACCGGCCCCGAGGCCACGCCGCGGGTCGAATTGACCATCGAGCCCGCAGGACGGAGGAATTCATAGGTCATTCCGGTACCGCCACCTGTCTGATGAATGATAGCGACGTTCTCGGCGTGCTGCATGATGCCCTGGATCGAATCCGGTACGGCGAGAACGAAACAGGCCGCAAGCTGGCCCTTCGGCTTTCCGGCATTTACGAGACAAGGAGTATTTGGAACGAATTCGCGGTTCAGCATGACCGCCGTCATATCGTTGTAGAACAGGTTCTGTTTTTGCGGGTCTGTCTCGGCACGCGACACGTGCCCAACCACACGGCGGACGATGTCACCCCAGGTTTCGAGCGGATCGCCATTTGCGTCCTTAAGCGAATAGCGTTTCGCGACGACCTTTTCTGCGTTGACGCCGAGCGGCCGGAGGCTCTTGCCGGCTGCTGCGCCCGTTCCGTTTTTAGCGGCAAATTTGCCCGCGCCGGCGGGCTCAAGAACTGTGCTCATGCCATCTCCTTAATACCCTTTCGGGCTAGTTTAGAATTTGTCTATTTTATCACTTGACCGGACCAATTTGAAACATGGATCGGAAAGTCTGGCGGACAATAACTGCATCCGTAAGTTTGCTGATATTAGACAACATTTAGAGGTTTGTCAATAAGAAAATACTATATCTTGTGTTTACCGTAATTGCAATATTTTCAACAACTGGGAGCTGAGTGTTAAGGTTTTTCGTTAAAATTCTAGGACTTGCAATAGGGAGCCTCGAGCTGCAAATTTGACTTTTATCGACGCCATTTCCGAAACTCTAGTTTATGGATAAATTGATCCACGGCACGGCGGCAGACGGAACCATCCGGCTGATCTCGGCCGTTACAACGACAACGGTGACCGAAGCCGTCCGCCGACATCAGACCTCGCCGACGGCATCCGCGGCGCTTGGCCGTACGCTCACGGGGGCTGCTCTGTTGGGCGCAAGCCTGAAGGATTTTGACCGGCTCAGCGTTAAGGTGCAAGCGGAAGGCCCGATCGGCGCGATCATTGTCGAAGCAAACAAATTCGGCCAGGTCCGCGGCTATGTGAAAAACCCCGATGCCGAGCTGCCCGTAAACGACAGCGGAAAATTCGACGTCAGCGGCATTGTCGGCCAGGGAATGTTCTATGTGATCCGTGAGTCCGGGTTCGACATCGGGCTGCACCGCGATCCGTATGTGGGGTCCGTTCCGATCGTTTCGGGCGAGATCGCCGAAGATTTTGCTTATTATCTCGCAAAATCGGAACAGATCCCGTCTGCAGTTCTACTGGGCGTGCTGCTGCAGAATTCCGAGCCTTATGTGACCGCTGCCGGCGGCGTGATGATACAGATGATGCCGGGCGCAAACGAGCACATAGTGACAATGATCGAAGATACGATCGCGCACGCCCCGCACCTCACGTCCCTAATAAAAGAAGGAGCGTCGGCGGCGGACCTCGCAAAACTCGCGCTCGGCGAGATCGGTTTCGACGTGCTCGAAGAAAGGGAAGTCGAATTCAAATGCACTTGTTCGATGGAAAAGGCGGAAACGATGATCGCAGCGCTTGGGGCGGCCGAGGTCCGCGCGATGATCGACGAGGATAAAGGCGCCGTTATGTCCTGCGGGTTCTGCAGCGAAATATATCAGCTCAGCGAAGAAGACCTGGAACGCATTCTCGAACGATCGGCCTAGCGGCCGGGAACGACCGGCTGCGTCCACGCAAGTTTGCCGTTGGATTCGATGACCTTGGCGCGAACGTAGCCCTCGCCGCCCGTAAATTTATAGACCGCCGGATTTTCGATCGATTCGGCAAGCACGCTGCCGCCTTTTCCAATGAACTGAATGCGGTATCTACTGTTTCTCTCTGCTTTGATCATTACCGCGATGCCGCTCTTATCCGCTGAAATGTCAGATAATTCTACGCCGGTCGAAGCATAAAAATCACCTCGTTCCAATGCGTTCAATATAGCCGCCGGGGTCAGTTCGGCGGCACGGACCCAGATCCATCCGCGGCCCGGTTCGGCGGCCGTACGGTCGCCCCGCGTTTTGAAATGATGGGAATCGTCGTCGGCGACGCCGTAAATGATCTTGCCGCTCGAGAGAACGGCGTCCCAAATCTCTTCGGTCCCGGGACTTCCGCCGCCGCCTAGATTGTTTACGAGCGGATGTCCGTTATATACCTCAAACAGCGAAAAATCACGGATCTGCTTAAGGTGCTCGGCAGTGAGAGCCCAGCCGAAATTCGGGTGATTTATCTGCGGAATGCCGCCGGCCGATCGGACCATGTCGATATTCTTCTGCAAGGTCGCGACAGCACCACCGAGCCGGTTCGGCATAACCACACGTTCGAGCCCGAGCCCATTCATGTGATACGGCTTTTTGTCGAATGAATCCGTCACTTCCTGACCGGAGATGATAAGGAAAGAGCCCTCTTTTCCGAGCAGGGAATTGAGCGGGCCGACAGGCGTGATGTATTCGTGGTCGGTAATGACGACGAAGTTGTAGCCGTTCTGTCTATACCATTTGACCACGTCATCGGGAGCGGAATCGCCATCGCTGTTCAGCGTGTGCGTGTGAGTATTTCCTTTGTACCAGCGGAGCGCGGGCGCTTGTGATGCGACGCCTGAGAAGAACAGAAGGGTCAGGACAAAGACTGCAGCGTATCGAGCGAACATAAGATCAAGTAAAGATGCGATCGCCGAGCCGGCCATAATCGCTTCTGAAATAAACGAGCGGATCGCCGTCGAAGACGGCCGAATTTTCAACTTCTCCGACAAATATCGTGTGATCGCCGCCGTCGCAAACGTCCACAACGCGGCATTCCAGGTTTGCGAGACAACCCGAGAGCAGCGGCAAGCCGTCAACATTGTGCGTCAGGTCGATGCCGTCAAACTTGCCAGCGATCTGCGATGCGAACCGCTCCGATAAAGTGACTTGTTCGGCGCTGAGTATGTTCACTACAAACATTTTCGATTCGATGAAGGCGTAATGGCTGCCCGTAGCCTTTTCAATACAGATGAGCACCAGGGGCGGCTCGAGCGAAACGGAGCTGAACGCGGAGACGGTAATTCCGTGTAGATTTCCGGCGGCGTCTTTTGTAGTTACGACCGTTACGCCGCTGGCGAATCGCGACAGCGTATTACGGAAATCGTCGGGGCTGATCGGCATAGGTTTAACAAGAATCTACAATATTGCAGGTGTTTAGGCAAAGTCTCCACCGAATTGAAAAACACCATTCGATAGCCGATAATTTCAAGCGATGGAAGAACTTGAAGGTTTCTTGCGCGACGCCGCAAGACGAACGGACGCGGAGCTCGAACGGTGTATTCCGCTTGAATCGGAAGAGCCTAAGTTGCTGCATTCTGCGATCCGCTGGAGCGTGTTTGGGGGCGGAAAGAGGCTGCGGCCGGCGTTGCTGATGGCGACGGGGCGAGTCTTCGAAGCCGCCGATGAGGAGCTAGCCTCGGCTGCGGCGGCGATCGAGATGATCCATACCTATTCGCTGATCCATGATGACCTGCCGGCGATGGACGACGACGATCTGCGGCGGGGCAGAGCGACGTGTCACGTAAAATTTGGAGAAGCCGCGGCGATATTGGCGGGCGACGCGCTGCAATCCTTGGCATTCCGGGCGATCGCGGCGGATGCGCGGCTTACGGACGGCGTTCGTCTGAAACTCATTGATGAGCTTGCGGTCGCGGCAACGCGAATGGTCGCCGGGCAGCAGGCCGACCTCGAAGCAGAAGGACGCGAAGTTTCGATCGAAGAACTCGAGGGAATACATCGGAATAAAACGGGTGCGCTTATCTGCTTTGCCGCGCGGGCGGGCTGCATCATAGCGGGGGCGGGCCGGGATGACCTGAATGCCGTCACGAAATACTCGGAGAGTCTCGGGCTGCTGTTCCAGATAACCGATGACGTTCTGGACGTTACCCAAACGACGCAGACCTTGGGCAAGACTGCGGCCAAGGACCTTGCGGCCGCAAAGGCGACATATCCCAGCTTTTACGGAGTAGAGCGGAGCCGCGAACTTGCGACTCGCGTTCATGCGGAGGCCGTCGGGCACCTGTCCGAGATAGATCGACCGACAAATCTTTTAGAACAGATCGCGGGCCAGATTCTTGCCAGGACGGCTTGACAGGGTATGCTGATTTTCGTAGGATGAACGTTCGCCCTTTTTGCGGTCGGGCGAAAAGTTTTTTGAAATTCGGTGTGGGCAGGCGTGGCCATTATTATTTACGAAAAAAGAGTTTAGGGCACGTACGTCAATTGGTAGACAGCCTCCCTTACAAGGAGGAAGTTAGGGGTTCGAGTCCCTTCGAGCCCACCAGGTTTTTGAGAATTGAAAATGTAAAATAGACAGTGGACAATGAAAGCGGGGTTGAATTGTCCGTTTTCCATTGTCAGTTGTCCATTTACAACGCGGGGTCGTAGTTCAGTTGGTTAGAACGCCAGCCTGTCACGTTGGAGGTCGCGGGTTCGAGCCCCGTCGGCCCCGCCACTTAAAATCAAGCCGCCATGCGAAAAGCGTGGCGGCTTTTTCGTTTTGGCGGGTGGAAAT
>JAEZIT010000045.1 GCA_023436495.1 Acidobacteriota bacterium | reverse complement strand
GGACATGACCTCGCCTGCGCACGGGTTCGATAAGGAGTACAAGATTCCGACGATGACAGTGCTTGTTCCGATCCCCGGCACTGCCGCGATGGTGCCCGTCACGGTAACCGATGTCAAGAAATGGAAGCAGGAGCTTGATGAGCATGGCGCACAGGAATCCGGTTCGCCCACGGATGCGCAAAGGGCTCAAACTGCCATGTATTCACGAGCCTTTTTCCTTATCGCGTTCGGCGAAAAAGAGTTCAAACGTCTGGAGATGACCGATGAGGAGAGAAAAGCTGCGCGGGACTTGGCTGCTCAGTACCGGAGGAGCCAATGAAAAAGTCAAGGTGGCTAATTCTGTTCGCGGTCGTCCTCATCGCCCTGTTCATTCCGGTGATTCCCGTGAACGTTGTGCCGGAATGGCCGCTGCGACTTGTCGATGAGAGCGGACAGCCCGTCTCGAATGCGAGAATCGATCAGTGGTGGAAAGACTACACGCTGGAGTTTTGGCGATGGCCACACGTAGACGAATCCATGTCATCGGATGATCAAGGGATTGTCAGGTTCCCAGCCCGAAATATCCGAGTGTCGGTCGCCCAATTCGTTGTAGCCAAAATAGTGGATGTTGTAACTAGCATCAACCCCCATGCCGGCTATGGTCCTCATGCGAATGTACTGTGTCGCGGTTCTCTGAGTTGTAATGTGAGCTACCGACCGGGCGAGGAATTGCCTAAGGTTGTCGTCGTAAAAAGGTGACAACCATGCCCGGGTCGCGGGCCATGTCTGGCAGAAGTTCACCGGCTACCAGAAGGACGAGGAGACGCAATTGGACTTCGCCGAAGCCCGCATGTACGAGAACCGGCACGGGCGATTCACGGCAGTTGATCCATTGCTTGCTAGTGGAAAATCAGCCAACCCGCAGACGTTCAACCGATATGTTTACGTTGGTAACAATCCAGTTTTTCGGACGGACCCATCCGGATTGGACTGGTACTTTAAGGATGGGCAATATCGCTGGTCATCCGACAATCGATACTTCGATATTCTTTCAGGAGGGTCAATTGGGGAACTCACCAATCCTACGTCGGTCAGTGAAAGTTGGACTCGTGTTCAACTTGATGGCAACGGTGAATACCGATATTCAACGGAATCCGCTCCCGGGCTTTCCACAGAAGTAATACTCAAGGATAGTATTTGGTGGCCGTACGGGAAGACAACGATTGTTGATCAAGCGGCCTACGATACCCATATTGCCGAAAAGAATAAGCTCGCCAGTGATATGATCGGAGCGTTGGTTGAGGGAAGGGCAATGGATAACGCCTTGCGCCCGCTGACAGATGTTAGGACCGGATCAAATCCTACCGCCCCAGGGCGCTTAGGATTCATATTCGATCGAATGAAACCATCCGCCGATGGATCACCGGAAATTGGCTCGGGAGCATTTAACCTGAGGTCTCGGTCCAACGATCTTAATAAGGCTCAAGATGGAAACGTAATTCCAGGAAATGGAATGTCCGTGTCACCGACAACATCAGCGTTTCCATTTTTCAAACAAAATGAAGCACGAGGATCAGTGTTTTGTCTTCCTTGTAGATCACTGCCTTATGGATTGCAAATAGGAATGGATAAAAAGGACTCGAACCATCTCTTTATACAGCCGGCGAGGCCCATCCGTCCTGAAAGTTTCACAGATATGCTGCATAGTACCCGTCAGTTTTGGTTTGTGCTTCCGGAGCGGAAATGATGTTACGGCTGAACCGGGGCCGCTTTAACTTATGCTTAGAGAATTATTAGATAACTGGACCGATGCGGACGTCGCAGGATACTATTTGGCTTGTTCGCTGGGTCTAATGGAATACGATCCATCTTTTGGAGTGTTTAGAGATTTGAAAGGGGTTTTTAGTACAAACAATGTAGTTGGAAACGCGCTTTTCAAGATGCTTGACATTATGGTAGAAGGCGGCCTTCTGGAAATGAATGATGAATTCCAATATCGTTGGGCCGCCTCATTTAACGCGACTGGGAGGGCAAGCTGGTAAGAAGAAGGTCTTTGAAAACGGCATCCTCTCGGAAGAGACCGTGTTCGTCTATTCGGCCGGAAAGCTCGTTGCGGAGTATTCGACACGGCCTTCGCAGACGCCTGCAATAAATTATACGACGACGGATCATCTCGGCAGCCCGAGGATCATCACGGATGCCCTGGGGCAGGTGAAGGCTCGGCGGGACTTCATGCCGTTTGGCGAGGAGCTGTTCATCAACATCGGGGCACGTTCGACCGATCTTAAATACGGCTCAAGCGCGGACGATGTCAGACAGAAGTTCACCGGCTATCAAAAGGACGACGAGACCCAACTCGACTTCGCCGAGGCAAGGATGTACGAGAACCGCCACGGTAGGTTTACGGCTGTCGATCCGTTGCTCGCTTCGGGAAAGAGCGGGAATCCGCAGACTTTTAACCGATATGTTTATGTAGGGAACATGCCTCTTACCGTCGTTGACCGCACCGGATTGGATTGGTTTTATACAATAACAAAAGTAAAGCAAGGAGACTCCACCATTAATGTCTATAATCCTGTGTGGGTCCCTGGGACATCCCCAAAAGGTACCGTACCCCGGGGCTATGATGGAAGGTGGGAAGATTCGATGAGTTTTGTTTATCAGATTGCGGTCGGAGAGAATAAGGGCAAGTTTGCAGCACTAGATCCAAACTCTGGTAATTCATTTGTGGGAACTGAACGCGACGCTCAGCTAGAGTTCAACGTCTTTACAGGTAAGGTTTCAGCGTTTGATGCTGCAGCAGCACGCATGGTTTGGAGCTCGGAAGGAAACGCAAAACCGCTTGCAGAATCAGTAACAAGTAATTCTACATTCCAAAGCTTTGATCGGATTGCGAACCCAGATGGTGTCTCGCTATCCGTACAGGCTCCGTTTGGGCTAGGTGGTGGTGGGGTTTGGTTTGCAAAGGGTGGATATTATGGATATTCAACGTCTATTGGGACAACGCCCTCTGATGTTGGCGAAGGTATACGCAATCCGAAGTTTAACCCTTTTAGGTTTAGGAATCTTCTGGGCGGCGTAAGCTTCAGCGCACCATACATCGTCGAACGTAATATAACAGAACGAAGTCGAGTTAACTTTTTTACTGGTAGGTCCGTAAACTTTTCGGCTTGTTATTATGGATGTGCCGGCGTAACGGTGACTGACCCAGACAGCACTGGCAATAGACGAATTAGTTTCAATCCCCGGATTGGGCTCCCATCTTTAAACGGTAATGTGTCCGACGGGGTTTGCACAGGAAACATCCAGCCCGGAAAGGAGTGTCCGAAATGATTGCCACCATTCTTCGTAATTCAATTATATTACTAAAAGTGACTGGTTTTTCTTTCCTTTCCGTATTTATATTCGCGACGTGCAGCGAACATACTGCCGATGAAGTTGAGGCGGAAATAGCGAAATTCCCGCTTCTACAGGCGGCGAACAAAGTCTGTTTGGAGACCCCTGTGCCGGAAGGCTTCGTGCTGATTTCGAAGCAGTCGGGCAGCAATAGCGAGAATGCGCTAATTGCCTTCTATTATCGTGGAGATCTAAATGCCGATAGCATCTTGTCGTTCTATTACGACTATTTTGCCCGAATTGGCTGGAAGCAGACGTCTTTCGGTAAAGGACAATATAGTTCATCATTTAAAACCGTCCGATTTGAAAATGATGGCGATTCGGTGGAAATTGAAAATATGAACAGCGAATATGCAAAATTAGCCATATCGTGCGCGGTTAGACGTAGAAATTAAGACAGCACCAAGCGTCGTTTCCGGGGCGGCCGACTAGGAAGAAGTCCTATTATATCGGCATCCGCTTGGAAGAAACCGTCTTCGTTTATTCGGGGGGCAAGCTGATCGCTGAATACTCGACCGCGCCGCTTCCATCAAATCCGACGCCGAATTGGACTGTCACGGATCAGCTTGGCTCGCCGCGAGTGATAACGAATTCGCTCGGTCAGGTAGTTTCGCGCAGAGATTTCATGCCGTTCGGCGAACAAGCCCCGAATGACGGCAGTTTCAGGCCGATCCATCTGTATCCGGTCAACGACAGCATCCGTCAGAAGTTCACCCGTTATCAAAAGGACGACGAAACCCAGCGCACGGTTTTTCGGACAAGATGTTCCCGCACAGAGACAATCGTTGCCATTTAGAGCTTGGAACAGCGACGCAGATGTCTTAAACAATAATATTCTGTTTAGCAATCAATACACAGCGCCAACCTGTCGATGGTTTTGTAGAAACTACACTCCAGCGGCACAATAATAGGAGGATCATGGCAATTTGGCAATGGGATATTTGGATTATTCCCAGAGCGGAGGTGCTAAGGCATCTACGGATAATACCTACGTATATTGATCAGGATTGGGTTGAGTCTATTGAATGGTGGACAACTGTGGCTGAACTCGAGCTAGTTTTATTTTTTGAAAGTTTGTTGCCAAGTTACAATACTCCATGGGCCAAGAACACAAGAAGTTGGGGCACTGATGACGGTGACAGAATTGAGTTGAGGGTTGATGAGGGTATGATCACAGAGGTAGCGATTCGCATCGACCTTAGAGACCTAAACCTCGATTTTCTCAGCTCTATAGTGGATTTTTCAATTGGAAGTGATTTTTTGTTTTATTCTCTAGAAACGAATAAATTAATAGAACCAGACGTAGGTAGACTAGTCGACGAGATAAGAAAATCGAGAAAAGCATTATTTTTGCGAGACCCTGATAGATTTTTTGACGACAGCGCCTACCTTGACAAAATAGATAAGGAAAATCGAAGAAAGCTAAACGAAGATTTATAGGAACCTCAACTTCTTGTTCAGTCCTCACGGAGGCCAATATAAGAAGGCGATCGAGTTGCCGCACGTTGATGTTAATCGTCGAACATTCTTTGGACCATTCGACCGCGGTTTACGGCGGCACAATTTTCCGGAGGATAAAATGAAGATTCTTATTCCTATATTGCTGTTAGCTTTGTGGTTTTGGAACTGTTCAAGCCGCGAAGGCAATTTGGCGACGTCGGTCAACACAACTGATGCTTCAGATGCTGGCGAGCGCTCAAATCTTGATTCAGATGGCAACGGAAACTCCTCCTTGACGGAAAGCCAAAGAATTGATCCTGACCGTAATTTGAAATTAGGCGATCTTAAAGTTGATTTTTATGAAGATAATCAACACGTCAGCAGTACGTTTTACCGTCAGGGGAATGTTTTCAAAGTGATTGCGTACAATACCCAAACGAAAAAACAAGAAAGCGAGGTTAAATATTTCTACAAGGAAAGCGGCGAGTTTGACCGTGCTAAGGTATCCGGTGCATATGCATCGGAAGATATGGACCTGATGGCTGACAAGTCTATTCGTGACTTTATCGTTCAGTACGACTTGCTCAAATCTAAAGACATCAGATTTCCACTGGCCGATATTGTGGGCGAGGAAGTTAGCGACCTCGCACGCGTATTTTCAGTCGCGGACAACTATCGGGACTTTAAAACGGAAGCCCAGGTCGATGGGGATCAGAAACTGATTAAGTTAGTCGGCTTCAATAAGAAAATTCGCTTCAATCATTCAGCAATAGCCTACCTCATTGGACTGAGTGAGGAAGTTATTAACGATACGATATTCATCAAAGAGTATGAATTGACGTTGGAAAACAGCTTTCCGTTAGAAGAAATCTACACAACCGGTAACGGGAAATTGACTAAGACTTATTCCTATAAAGGTGGAGAGCTAATCGGTGTCGTCGATCGATTCACCGACTTGAAAAATCGAACCAACACGCTAGAGAAGCGGTTTGAATACCACGAGTTGCGTTAACCAACAATTCACCGGCTATCAAAAGGACGGCGAGACCCAACTCGCAGTAAATATGGAAAGCTTATTCAAAGAACGAATTAAGGAACAGATTGGGCCTATAATTGCGAAGTTTGGTTTTCGGATTACGGGTGAGGGAGCAGGATTCGTAAAATATTCATCAACTGCTCTGGTTATGGAGTTTGCATTTGATAAAAGGGAGCGATCTTTGAAATTTTTCTTGGGAAGTTCTGAGGAAGATTTGGTTTTGTTTGATGACGATATTCTTTCGCGAGCATTTGGATATGCCGGAAGAATCGATCAAGTTCCCGTTGACCAATTCATAAGTAGTCTCGTTTCTTTTTTTGAAAACGATGGTAAGTTGTTGATATCCGGCCACAAAGATCAGCTGCGGCGTTTATTTGACTGCCAAGAAGAAAGAAGCGAAGCCTATACAGCTTCAATTCGCGAAAAACAATTACGAAGATTAACGGATCATTAATTACTTTTGAAGTTGACGAATTCCGCTGGGATATCCTATTTCTATTCCAGCTCCGAAGAGTTCGACAGTCTTGAGAACTTTTTCAGGAAGTACCTCGATGAAGATAAATGGGACCGTATCAATGCGGACTCGCTAAGCAGAGTCATCGTTTACCGAAAGGGCGAATTCGAAGTTGAGATCCAGTTTGGTGGAATCAGCCGAGACATCAGTTATTCGATATTCTGCGGGAAAATCGGATGATCGCTATATCGGCAGTGCTTTAGTCACGTAAATTCAGTAGCCGTTATGCCTTGAGAGCTTCGTTCGTCGCTAAAGGCGACAACAGGCAGTAGAAGGTATATCGGATCCGCCGATCGCGCGGCGGTCGGCGAGCGCGCGTTTGCCGGTCTTGGCGGTTCCCGTTAGAATAAAATTTCTGAGCGAATCTCGGAATTTTTCGATCGCCGAATCCTGCAAATGATCGAATCGCGATCTTGATCCACAACATGGAAAAGAACAAGGCCGGCCTGCACAATATAGTCGTCGATTACACAAAAGAGACAGCGAAGAATTTCCTGATGGGAATTCCCGCATTTCGCCGGTGGCGCCTGCGGCGGCCGCGCTCGAGCGGATTTTTCAACGGGACGGACGAGCACCTGTCGGTTTACGCGTTCAACGGGCTGAACATGCTGTTAAATCACGTTGGGGACGTGCGCGGGCGGTCGATATTGGAGATCGGCGCGGGCGATTACCTGACGTCCGGGTTCGGGATGCTGGCGGCGGGAGCGAGTTATTATGGGGTGATCGACCGATTTCCGGGCGACTATTCGGGCGAGGCGGCCAAGGCCTGGTACAAGGGAATGGAAGAAGCGTGGCCGCGTTTTTATCCGGACATCCCGTGGGCCGAGGGGCTGCGTGCCGAAGATTTCCCGGACGCTTACGGTCACCAGCTTGAATTGATCCGCGAGCCGATCGAGACGGCGCGGGCATCGCGGCAATATGACTATATCTGCTCGTTCCAGGTGGGCGAACATATTTCCGACCTCGATGTCTTTGCCGATGTGAATTATCGTCTGATGAAACCGGGCGGTGCCGCGGTGCACCGCGTGGATTTCGGCCCGCACGACTGCTGGCATTATTACCGCGACCCGCTCACGTTCCTGCGATTTTCGGACCGGATGTGGGACCTGACAGGTTCGAACCGGGGAACACCGAACCGACGCCGTCATCACGAATTCGTGGCCGCATTCGAACGCGCGGGCCTTAGCGTCGAAGTTCCCGTTCTCGAATCCTTCAAAGAAGACATCGTAGATTTTTCCAGCCTAAACCCGCGCTTCAAAACAATGTCCCGTGAAGACGTGCTAGTCGGGACAGCCGTTTATGTTCTAAGACGGAAGCCTTGAAGACGACAGCCGGCAACTGAAAAAAGAATGAGGCTTCAGCCTGAATTTGGGCTGAAGCCAAGAGGATTGGAGCTTTAGAACCGATTCGGCTAAAGCCGGGGCGTTTGTTGGCGGTGACCACGGGCTAAAGCCCGTGGCAACTTATAAGGGGAAAGCCCCTGGCAATTTATAGCTAAAATTCATATCTAAAGTCCGCGGCAATTTATAGCTGAAGCCAGCCGCAATTGAGATAAGACAACAACAAACCGGAGTTTGTCGGACAGCTTAAAAATCGAACCTCAATCCGAACCGGACCTGGCGCGGGCGGTATGTTCGCGTCGGGACCAGAAAGCGGTCGCGGGCGGCGGCCTGGGCGTTGCGCTGTGCTTCGGTGGCGCCGGGGCCGGCAAGGTCAGCGACGTTGAGGTCCGCAAAGTCGATGAAATTCGAGCCGAAGCTGAACACCGCCATGTTCAGGATATTGCCGAATTCGACAGACGGGCGAAGCCGCATGCGTTCGGTCAGCTTGAATGTGCGCGTGACGTTCAGGTCGAAGATGTAGTACCGCGGCCCTGTGCCGGCGTTTCGCGGCAGGTTGCCGGGCGATCCGATCGGCGCGAGCGAGAATTGGTTCGCGAGCGTCGCCGGATATGACGAACTGAACCGCCGCCAATCGACCTCGCTGAGGTCGCCGCTGAAGTTCGGCCGGTCGTTGCTGATGTCGTCGAGGTTGCGGTCATTGCCGCCGATAGACAGGTTGAAGGGAGCACTGGAACCAAAACGGAAGATCGGCGAAAAGCGAAGTTTGCCCAGCCAGTTCGGCGTATCGAAAACGCCTGACAAAGCGATGCGGTGACGGCGGTCGAGCAGGCTGCGCGACCATTCGCGGTCGAAGTCGCCCGGCATTGTCGATTCGGATGTGTTGACGATGCCGTCGTCCTTTGTGCTGGCAAGCGTATAGGCAAACCGCATCGAACCGCCGAAGCCGTGGCCCCATTGGCCGTAGCGTTTGCGAAGCTCGAACGTGGCGCCGATGTAGCGGCTGTTCCCGATCGACGCGACACGTTCCATTTGTTCGTTGAGCCCGACGCGGATCGGCCGAAACTGCTGAATAGCGGCAAGCGCTCGGCAGATCGGGCTGGTGGTCGGCGACGTGCAGGTGTCGTTGTTGTTCTGCGAATTCAGGTTGACATAGGTGATGCCGGCGTCAACGCGCGTGTCGGAAGCCGTAGGCAGGCCGAGCTCGAACCGTGTCGAGCCGGTGTTGATGCCCAAAAGGTAATCGGTCCACGTGACCTGGCCGTCGCTGTTGCGGTCGGTGACGCCCGCGGGCATGACCGGCGCGTTCGGGTTGTACTCGCGCCAGAGGTGCGCGGTCTTGTTCCACGTGACGTTGGTTTCGAAGACGAGGCCTTTCGACAGTTCGCGTTCGAAGCCGATATTTAGCTGATAGCTTTCGGGGATCTTGATGCCAGGTTCGAGGCTGCGGAATGCTTCGCCGCCGCGCGAGAGGTCGCGGACCGAAAAGCTCTGGGTCGCGTTGACCGGGACCATCGTATCGAGCGTCAGGCGATTGGGAAACTGCGTACTGAGAAAATCTCGGATGATCGCCGCATTTATGGACGTGCCGGCCGGGACGTTGACGCTGCCGGAATCGAAACGAAGCTCCTGCGAACCCGACGTGAAATCGTCGATCGTGCGGAGCAGAACGCGGTTGTAGAAAATGCCGGCGCCGAAACGTATGACGGTCTTGTCGCCCTTGAACGGGTTCCACGCGGCGGAGACGCGCGGGCCCCAATTATTGTTGTCGTCGATGACCGATTCGCGTTCGTAGCGAAGGCCCATACCGATGGTCAAATTCGGGCGTACGCGCCAATCGTCGTGGACAAACGCCCCGAAATAGTCGTTCTTTACGTCGGATTCCGTATTGAAATTCTGCGAAAAGAACGAGACGGAATTTAGGTTAAAGAAGTAGAAATTCGAAAAACGGTAAGTTCCCGTAACGTCGAACCGATCGAAATAATGCGAATCGACGCGATGAAAATCGCCGCCGAATTTAATATTGTGGCTTCCCTTGACCCAGGTCAGCGTGTCCTGGACCTGCCACCGGTCCTCTTCGCGGTCGTTCGAACCCGTGGTCGATGCGCTGTATATCTGCGTCGCGTTCGACGTTTCGTTCGGCGCGCGGAAACCGCTGATAAGAATTACGGGAGCATCGGCACCGGCGCTCGGCGTCGAATTGGGACGAAGGCGCGAATATTGAAAACGGAGCTGGTTAACGACGTTCGACGAGGCGACGAGGTTATGCGTAGCGTTGAACGCGTCGGAATTGCGGACGCGCCCGATCAGGGCGTCTGCGAGCCGGTTCGTGCCGCTGAACGAGCGAAGATCGCTCGAACGGCCGAGCTGGTAGGAGAACGCAAAGCTGTTCTTTTCGTTAGCGTTCCAATCGATGCGAGTCGAGAAAATGTGCTTTTTCGCCGGGGTGTCGGCAAATGCGATGTACGGCGCGACCATTATGAAGTTGGTGCCTGTATTCGAACGGATAGCCTGCTGCGGATGGGTCGGCGCGGGCAGTTGGAAATTCGATTGGTTGTTGACAGGAACGTAAACGTCGATGATCGTGTCTTCCTGGATCTTGTCGTATTCGTAAGCAGAGAAGAAATATAGCTTGTTCTTCCAGATCGGGCCGCCGAACGTGAATCCGGGGTTGTAATTCGTGAACGGCGCCCGCGGAATATCGCGGCGATTGTTGTTCCAGGTGTTCGCGTTCAGATTATCGTCGCGGAAATACATATATGCACGGCCGCGGAAGTTGTTGGTGCCGCCGCGTGTGCGAAGATTGACGCGGCCGCCGGAGGCACGTCCGTATTCTGCGGAGAACTGGTTCGTGATGACCTGGGTCTCGGCGATCGCGTCGATGGACGGCGTGAAGCGGAAACCGGCTGTGCGGTCATCGTTGTTATCGAGCCCGTCGATCGTGATGTTGTTCGAATAGGCCGCGCCGCCCGATAGAGCGAAAACGCCGGATTCTTCGGGCGTGGTCCCGGGAATCGCATCGCCGCGCTGGCCGCGGTCGGACGCGAGATCGCGGGTGGACAAAGCCTCTTCCGAAACGCCGCCGAGAGTAAAAACGAAATCGAGCGGATTGCGGTCAATGCTGGGAAGTTCCTCCATTTCGCGCTGGCCGACCGTGCCGCCGACGATGGCCCGCGCAGTATCAACGGCGGGCGCGTCGTCTTCGGTAACCGTGACGGTCGCTTCGGCCTGTACGTCGGCGGGAGCGAGTTGGAAATCGAGCCGCAGATTCTGGCCGGAAACGGTTTGCAGATCTACACGCTCCTTGGCTCCGAAACCGGTGGACGACGCCTTCACCCTATAAATACCGGGGCGAAGTTCGATCAGGCGGTAAACGCCGTCCTCATTAGCGGTGACGCTGCGGGCCGCGCCGGTTTGAATTTCGGTGGCGGTTACGGACGCTCCGGCGATGGCGAGGCCGTTGGAATCGATGATCCTGCCGGTGATCGTGACGTCATCGAGGTCCTGTGCGTTTATGTTAAAAGCGGCGAAAAAAAGACAGACGGATAGTATTGAAAATAAATATTTTCCAGTGGGAAAACTCATTGATAGACTCCTCAAATTTGTGGAATAGTCAGGGCTGAAAAGGCGGTATTTTGCACGAAGGACGAGGGAATGTAAAGCACGGCGGCGGGTAATTTAATATTGGAGAAATGTGGAGAAAGCCTTAGAGGCAGCGCCGTATGGGAGTGAGGCCGTTGAAGTGCTCTGTTTTCAAATTCTTGCTTTGTCTTTTACTCTTCCATTTCCCGTACGCGGCGAAAGCGCGAGACGGGCATAAGTGCATCGGTCGGGTTTTCGGAACCTTGCGGCCTTGAAAATTCACCGGCGTGATTGCGAAGATAATCGAAAAAGCGCTCGAACTCGCGCTGCATCGCGTCCATCTTTTCACGCATGTTCAGGATGATCTCGACACCGGCAAGATTGACGCCGAGTTCGCGCGTGAGCGAGAGAATGATCTCGAGGCGTTCGAGGTCGGAGTCCTCGTAAAGGCGTGTGTTTCCAACCGAACGCGACGGCTTTAGCAGGCCTTCGCGTTCGTACAGGCGCAGCGTCTGCGGATGTATCTCATAGAGTTCCGCAACGGCACTGATGGTATAAGTTTTAACGCGCTTCTTCACTAACTAAAACCTTTCCTCCTCTAACTTTTCACTCCAGCCCCATCACCTTTCGCGGGCTGTCCGGATTAAGTTTCTGAAATTCACGCAACGCCTGTTTCGTCTCTTCGGAGAGGATCTTCGGCAATGAGATCTTTACTTCGACGAATTGGTCGCCGCGAAGGCTCGGGTTTCTGAGGCTCGGGAAACCGCGTTCGCGCAGGCGGAATTTTTGGCCGCTTTCCGTCCCGGGCGGGATCTTTAGTTGAGCCTTTCCTTCGACCGTCGGCACCTCGATACGTGCGCCTAAGGCGGCTTCGGGCACTGTGATCGGCACGGTCACGTAAATATTGTCGCCCTTGCGTTCGAGAAATTTATGTTTTCCTACGTTGGTCAAAATATAGAGGTCGCCGGGTTCCGCGCCGAGGCGTCCGCCGTGGCCTTTTTTCGGTATGCGCACACGCGAACCGGTGTCGACGCCGGCCGGAATGCGGATCTTGACCTGCTCGGTCTTCGGCGTTACGCCCTTACCGTTGCAGAGCGAACACGGCGTGCGTCGGCGGCCTGTTCCGTTGCAATCCGGACACGGCTGTGAAAACTGGAGCCGTCCGCCGGTACGCATTACCTGGCCGGTGCCTTTGCAGGTCGTGCAAGTGACTACCGGCCCGCCGGTGTCGCCTGCACCCTGGCATCGCGAGCACTGCTCGGAGCGGTTGACCGTGATATTCGTCGTCAGGCCGCTGAAGGCTTCTTCAAAGCTAAGCGCGAGCGGTATCTCGATATCCCTTCCCTTTTTCGGCAGAGGCCGCGGCGGTTCCGGTTCACGACGCGTACCCGCGCCCCCGCCGCCTCCGAAGAGATCCGAGAAGATATCGCGAAAGCTCGAACCGGACGACGAGCTTGATCCGCCCGTATCCCACTGAAACCCCGAAAAATCGAATCCACCGGCTCCTGCTCCGCCGGCCGCACCGGCGCCGAACGGAGCGTCGGCGTCGAGATTGTCGTTGTAATATCCGAAGCGGTCGAAGACCTTGCGTTTTTTCTCGTCGGAAAGAACATCGTAGGCCTCCTGGACCTCTTTGAACTTTTCCTCGGCAGTCTTATCGTTCGGATTTACGTCCGGGTGATATTTACGCGCGAGCTTGCGGTACGATTTCTTTATCTCGTCCGCTTTCGCATCCTTTTTGATGCCGAGTATCTGGTAATAATCCTTTTTTGCCATCTTAAGTTAGGGACAAAGTTTTGAGGGACAAGGGACCAGGTTAGTATATCCTCTTCCCTTGTCCCTCATCACTTCCCTGCCGACTTATTTCTTGTCTTCTTCGACGTCGACATATTCGGCATCGATGACATTGTCGTCGCTTGCTGACGCACCGCCGTCGCCTTCGGCGCCTGCCGATGCGGACGAAGCCTGTTCGGCCTGTCCGGTCTCACCGGCGTCTTGTCCGGCGGCTCCGGCCTGGCTGTAGAGGACCTCCGCAATCTTATGCGAAGCCGTCTGCAGGCGTTCGAACGCGTTGTTCATTGCGTCCGCGTCCGAGCCGGCCAATGCCGTCTTCGATTCGGAAATAGCCGTTTCGATCTCGCCGCTGGCAGCCGCGTCGAGCTTGTCCTTGTTCTCGCTGAAGGTCTTTTCAACCTGATACACAAGGCCGTCGAGACGGTTGCGTGCTTCGATCTCGCTCTTTTTCTTCTCGTCCTCGCCCGCGTGCGATTCGGCGTCCTTCATCATCTTGTCGATCTCTTCCTTTGACAAGCCCGAAGATGCCGTGATGGTGATCTTCTGCTCGCGGCCGGTGCCGACGTCCTTGGCCGAAACGTTCACGATGCCGTTGGCATCGATATCAAACGTCACTTCGACCTGCGGTACGCCGCGCGGTGCCGGCGGAATGCCGACAAGGTGAAATTTACCGAGTGTCTTGTTATCCGCAGCCATCGGCCGTTCGCCCTGGAGCACGTGAACCTCGACCGACGTCTGGTTGTCGGATGCCGTGGAGAAGATCTCCGATTTACGGGTCGGGATCGTCGTGTTGCGCTGGATCATCTGTGTGAACACACCGCCGAGCGTTTCGATGCCAAGCGTAAGCGGCGTAACGTCGAGGAGCAGAATATCCGTCTTTTCCCCGCCGAGAACGCCCGCCTGGACCGCCGCGCCGAGAGCGACCACTTCGTCCGGGTTGACCGATTTGTTCGAATCCTTTCCGAAGAATTCCTTGACCATCTCCTGGACCTTCGGGATACGGGTCGAACCGCCGACGAGAACGATCTCTTCGATGTCCTTCGGCGTCAGGCCCGCGTCCTTGATCGCCTGTTCGACAGGCGGCATAAGGCGTTTGAGGATAGGTTCGGCAAGGGCCTCGAATTTAGCACGTGTGAGCTTCATTACGAGGTGTTTCGGCCCCGATGCGTCCGCCGTGATAAACGGCAGGTTTATCTCGGTCTCCATCGCACTCGACAGTTCGACCTTGGCCTTTTCCGCTGCTTCTTTCAGACGCTGAAGGGCCATTTTGTCGTTGTGGAGGTCAATTCCCTGGTCTTTCTTGAATTCGTCGATGATCCAGTCGATCAAGACCTCGTCAACGTCGTCACCGCCAAGATGCGTATCGCCGTTCGTGGATTTGACCTCAACGACGCCTTCACCGACCTCGAGGATCGAAATATCGAACGTACCGCCGCCGAAGTCGAATACGGCGATGATCTCGTCCTTCTTCTTGTCGAGGCCGTACGCGAGCGCCGCGGCCGTCGGTTCGTTGACGATGCGGAGCACATCGAGGCCCGCGATCTTGCCGGCATCCTTGGTGGCCTGACGCTGTGCGTCGTTAAAATACGCAGGAACCGTAATTACGGCCTTTTCGACCTTGCTGCCGAGGTAGTCTTCGGCTGACTGCTTCAATTTCTGCAGGATCATCGCCGCGATCTCCGGCGGGCTGGAATGTTTGCCGCCGGCGTTGATGCGCACGTCGCCGTTGTCGGCCTTTTCGACCTTGAACGGCACCTGCTTGATCTCGTCCGCGACCTCGTCAAACTTGCGTCCCATGAAACGCTTGATCGAATACAGCGTGTTCTCGGGGTTGGTAACTGCTTGACGTTTCGCAACTTGTCCGACGAGCCTGTTACCGTCCTTCGTAAATGCCACGACCGAAGGGGTTGTGCGTCCGCCCTCCGAATTCGTGATCACGATCGGTTCGCCGCCTTCCATAACGGCAACGACAGAGTTTGTCGTTCCTAAATCGATACCAATGATCTTACTCATTCTGAACTCTCCAATTTTTTAGAATAACTTGCTCGCCGCAACTAATATCATACTTACTTGAGCCTGATGAGAGTATAATACTTGAGTGTATCATTGTCAAGTTTATTACAGTCACTTTCCGATGGCGTATATGCCGCAATAGCACGAAACTCCTCAGTATTTTCCGGATTCCCTTGACGTATTTACCTAAATGCAAAAGAATTGTATTTAGCGCGAAAGATTCTCACAGCGATGGAAAAGGACAATAAATCCGATCGTAACTCCGTAGATTCGCAAGGCGGCGACGAATCCAGCGGGCAAGGGACAGTGCCGCATATACGGCATACGGATGAACTGCGTATGCTCCGCGAGAGCGAAGAACGCTATCGCCGCTTCTTCGAACAAAGCACCGAAGGGATCTGGAGGTGCGAATTCCATGTCCCGATCCCAACAGACTCACCTGTCGACGACCTGGTCAAAGCCATTCTAAAACACGGATACCTTGCCGAATGCAACGACGCAATGGCCCGACAATACGGCTTAACCTGTTCGGATGAACTCATTGGCACACTGCTTTTAGATCTTTGGATCGCCGGCGATGCGGCTAATCTGGAGGCTGTGCGCTCATTCGTAAAGAACGGATTCCGCCTTAATAGTGTCGAAACGCACGAATTGGCAGCGGATGGCACGGAAAGGTATTTCAGCAACAACTTCTTCGGTGAAACTGACGGTGGACTGCTTTTGCGGGTCTGGGGGACACAGCGGGACATCACAAAAAAGAAAGAAGCCGAAAAAGCGGCCGCGCTTTTGGCCTCGATCGTCGAATCTTCGGAAGACGCGGTGGTGAGCAAAACGCTGGACGGGATAGTCACAAGCTGGAATGCGGGCGCCGAGCGGATGTTCGGCTACACTGCCGAAGAGATGATAGGCAGGCCGATAATGGCCATCATCCCCAAAGACCGCGCCGACGAAGAGGCCGAGATCTTATCCACGATCCGGTCGGGAAAGAACCTATCGCATTACGAAACGGTCCGGGTCCGAAAGGACGGCACTGAAATCGAGATATCGGTGACGGTTTCGCCGATCCGTAACGCCAACGGAGAGATCACCGGCGCGTCGAAGATCGCAAGGGATATTTCCGACGAAAAGCGGGTCGAGCGAGCGCTGCGTGAGAGCGAGATGATACGCTCGATGGCGATCCAGAGCGGCAAAATGGGCATCTGGGAACACGACCGCGAGACGGACCATGTCAAATGGAGCGTTGAACTCGAAGAAATGTTCGGTTTAGAACCGGGCGGCTTTCCGGGTACGCTTGCGGATTTTTACATACTGGTGCATGTAGACGACCGCGAGAAACTCAGAGAGGAAGTAGCACGAGCGATAACCGAACACAGGCCATATACCATCGACTTTCGCTTTTATCACCGCGATGGCAGCGTTCGATGGATGGAAGGCCGGGGTGAGGCGGTATACGGCAAGGACGGAAAGGCCGTTCGGCTTTACGGGGTCTGCATCGATGTCACGGACCGCAGGCTCCGCCAGCATCAGAAGGAATTTCTATTGGCGCTTTCCGATGCGCTCCGTCCCCTGTCGGATCCGGTCGAGATACAGGCGCAAGCTACTCGCACTGCGATGGAGTATTTCGAAGCCGACCGCTGCTTCTACAGCGAGATCATCGATGAAAACTCAGTGATCCGCCGTGACGCATCGCGGGAAGGTTTTCAATCGGTAGCCGGCACTTATCCGCTGGATGATCTTCCTGCGGTCAAAGCCGCCGTAAGTGCGGGCGTCCCGTTCGTGGTCCGCGATGCGCGCAATTCGGACCAATTGGACGAAGTGTTCAGAGAGCTGTGTCTCGAGCTAAAGATACTATCTTTCGTGGACGTTCCGATCGTAAAGGAAGGGCGTACGGTGGGAGTATTTTGCATAGCGCAGGGAACGCCCAGGGATTGGACGCAGTTCGAAACGGTCCTGGCGGAGGAGACTGCGGATCGCGTTTGGGCGACAATTGAACGCGCGCGTGCCGAAGAAGCCCTTCAGATCAATCAAGAGCGGATGCGCGCGCAGAAGGAAGCCTTACAATCGGCGATAAAAGGTTCGTCGCTGGCGGCATCCCTTGACGTTCTCGCTCGACTGGTGAAGGAGGAGACGGACGGTGAGGCCCGTACCGCCTTCTACATCGCCGACCCGAATGGTGAAAAACTGAGTCCGGTTTACGGCGCGGGCGATATGGCCGAATCGTACTTGCGCGAAGTGGACGGATTTCGTATCGGCGAAGATTCGGTAGCATGCGGCCTTGCGGTGCCGATGGGTTTGCCAATTATCACCCCGGACGTGCGCAAAGAACCGAGGTGGGCCTCCCTGATCGAGCTGCCTGAAAAATATAATGTTCGGGCCTGTTGGTCGTTTCCGATCGAAACCCGCGAAAACAAATGGGTCGGCACCTTTGCAATGTACTTTCGAACGCCGCGTGAACCGCTGCCGCGCGAGATCGAGTTGGCAGAGATCGTAGCGCAAACCGCTGGCGTTATCATCAACAGCCATATCGAAGCGGAAAATCGCGAACGCGCCGAACAATCAATGCGATCATCGGAGGAACGATACCGCACGATCTTCGAATCGATCGACGAAGGCTTCTGCACGGTCAGAATGATCTTCGACAACGCGGGACAGCCAGTCGACTACGAGTTTCTTGAACTGAACCCTTCGTTCGAACGTCAGACGGGCTTGTTGGATGCAAAAGGCAAGAGAATCAGAGATATCTTACCCGATCATGAGCAATATTGGTTCGATATCTACGGGAGAATTGCTCGGACTGGCGATCCCGAGCGGTTCGTTAGCGAAGCACGCGCCCTCGGGCGTTGGTATGACGTCTACGCATTCAGGATCGGTATGCCGGACGAAAAAAAGGTCGGCATATTATTCAGCGACGTGACGGAACGAAAGCGCACGGAGATGTTCGTCAGAACGATGAACGAGATCTACGAAATAATCCGCACGACCGAGGTGCCGTCGGAGCTCCTTTCCAAAGTCGCGCGGAGCGTCGGCACGCTTCTATCGGCACAGCGATGCGTTTTCAACGAGGTGGACGAGGACCAGCTCCTCGAGGTTCCCCATCGCGATTACGTACGCACGGGCACTGCCGCGGGAACGCATAAATTGTCGGAATACAGCACAGAATCGACCGCGCTCATGGCGTCAGGGAAGACCGTGGTCAACGAAGATACGAAGACCCACCCGAGAACGGTCGAAGTTTATGACGGCACTTACGGACCGGCCGGAGAGCGTGCCTATATCGCGGTGCCGATGATGCGCGAAGGGCGATGGGTCGCCTCGTTCCGGGTAAGCGACGACGTGCCGCGAAAATGGGCAAAAGAAGAGGTGGTGTTCGTCGAAGCGGTCGCGGAGCGTACGTGGATAGCGGTCGAGAAAATGAGGATCGATGCGGCCCTGCGCGAAAGCCAGGCAAACCTGGAGCAATTGTTGAGGTCCGCCGAGGAGGCCCGTGCAGAAGCGGAAGCGGCGAACCGGATGAAGGACGAGTTCCTGTCGATCCTGTCGCATGAGCTCCGGACGCCGCTCAATTCGATGCTTGGGTGGATCCGAATGCTCAGAAGCGAGTCGCTCGACGCCGAGCTTACCGAACGCGCCCTCGAAGTTATAGAAAGAAACACCCGTCTTCAGAATGGGCTGATCGAAGATCTTCTGGACGTTTCCAGAATTATTTCGGGAAAAATGAAGATCGAACGCGAACCTACGGATCTATCGAAGGTAGCAAAGGCCGCCGTCGAATCGTTTGGCCCAATGGTCGAGACGAGCACACTGGAATTGACCTATTCTGCTCCGGACGTTGAGATTCCGATCCATGGCGACCCGCTTCGTCTGCAGCAGATGATAGCGAACCTGGTACAGAACGCGATCAAATTCACGCCGAAAGGCGGCCGTGTAAGCGTCTTGCTTCAGCCACTCGGCGACCACGTAAAGATCACCGTAAGCGACACGGGCGTGGGCATTTCACCCGATTTTCTACCTTATATATTCGACCGGTTCAGGCAGGCAGACGCCTCCGCGCGACGCAGCTTTTCAGGCTTGGGCCTAGGATTGACGCTTGTAAGCACGATCGTGCACCTTCACGGCGGCAGCATTCGCGCAGAGAGCGGGGGCGAGAATCAGGGCTCGAAATTCACTATCCTTCTACCGCTGCTGAACGGCAATGCAGACGCTGCAGCGAGCATGCCGCTGGCTGAGCCGGACGTGAATTTGCTGTCCGGCATCCATATTCTGCTTGTGGACGACGATCAGGACAGCCTGATCCCGATCGCGCGGTTCCTGGAGAAACAAAATGCCTCGGTCACTACGGCGGCTTCCGCGAAAGAGGCTTTAGAAAAACTCGGAACGGAAAAGATCGACCTGCTGATCAGCGACCTGGGAATGCCGGAAATGGACGGTCATGAATTGTTAGAGCGGATGACGGAGTACCGTACACCGAAGGGTAAGCAAATTCCGGCGATCGCAATGACGGCATATGTTTCGGAAGACGACCGGCAAAGGGCTCTGGCCGCGGGTTTTTCGGCGCATATATCAAAGCCGGTCGAACTGGACGTATTGATGAGAGCGATCAAAAGGGTTCGGCGCCGCAGCAGATCGAAGACTTAGCGTGCTTTATCGGAACTTCTCTCTTCTTCCTTTATTAATCTGGCAACGTGGAAAATGTAGTGGACGCCCGAGGCGAAAGCGAGCAGGACGACGATCACGTAAACCGTCGGCAGATAGAAGCTGTAATCGGACACCGCGGCGAGAAGTATGAGCCCGACGGCGGCCACCTGCACGAGCGTGCTGAGCTTTCCGAGCCATGAAGGCTTGAATCCGCGAAATCCTGTCATGATATTGATCGCGCCGGCGACGGTGATGATCAGAACGTCGCGTCCGATCACGGCAGCCGTGACCCAGAACGGAACGGGCAAATGTCGTTCGGGTTGAAGGACGTTCGGCATCGTAAGGATAATGAACGCCGTCGTCATCAGTAATTTATCGGCGATCGGATCGAGGATGGTGCCGAGTTCGGACGTTTGGTCGAATTTGCGTGCCAGAAATCCGTCTACACCGTCGGATACGCCGGCGACCACGAAAACGATCAGCGCCCAGCCGCTGTAACCGTAAAACAGCAGGCTGGCAAAAACGGGGATCAGCGCCATTCGCAGAAAGGTAAGTAGATTCGGTATTGTAAGGATCGAATTCATGCGGCAGCGGGCGGCGACCGCCCCGAAAATTTTATTGCTATGCGGGCAAATTATACCGCACGAAGTTCGAGCAGGCTAATTTCGGGAGGACATTGGTAGCGGATCGGAAGCACGACGGTGCCAATGCCGCGTGTGATGTAGATCTGCGACTGTTTGCGGCTATGGAGCCCGCTGGTCAATTTTCGACGACGCAGGATCGCGCGTTCTGTGTCGCGGATCTTCACCTGGCCGCCGTGCGTGTGGCCGCTAAGGACAAGGTCGATGCCCTGACGGACGGCTTGGCGGAAAATGATCGGATTGTGCGCGAGCAGAAGCTTCATTTCGTCCGGATACGAGCCGCGAAGCGATGCGGGCACGTCGGTCTTGCCGACCATATAATCATCGACACCCGCGATCCAGAGCGATGCTCCGCGGGCTTCTAATCGAAAGCCTTCGTTGATCATCATGTTAATGCCTGATCGCCGAAAATGATGCGTCACGGCTGCCGGATCGGTCCAGTGATCGTGATTCCCAAGGCATGCGTGTGTGCCGAACTCGGAACGCAGTTCGCCAAGGACGTTTGCGACCGGCTCGATATATTCAGTCTCGTGCGAAACATAATCGCCCGTAAGGACGAACATATCAGGTTTGAGCCGGTTCGCTATCTTTACGGCGCGCGCGATATGGTCAAGGCCGGTGAACGGGCTGTGATGGATATCGGAAAGATGAATGATGCGAAGCCCGTCAAGTTTTTTAGGCAGCCGCGGAAGCTTAACTTCGACGGATTCGAGGGTAAGGCTGTTGGCTTCCTCGATCGCGTATTTTGCAACGCGCGAGAGATTGCCCGCGATCTCGCGCAAAGGTGTTTCAGAACCAGCGAACCGTGTCCACTGTCCTGTAAGCCTGCCTCGTCTTATGCTTCTGATCTTCATTCGGAATCAAGTTTGATGCCGGACTGTACGGTGAGGATGGGAATAAATTATATAATTCGGCCGCGAAACGCAAACGCGCGCGGGCATGATATTCGGCAATTATCCGGCAACTATCTTTAGAAACTTGAGTTTACCGACCTGTATCAGCACCCCATCGCCATTGACCCCGATCTCCTTTGCCGGCTCTAAAACCTTTTCGCCGTTGACCTTTACGCCGCCCTGCGTGATAAGGCGTTTCGCCTCGCCTTTTGAATCGGCAAGTTCCGCTGCGGTCAGCAGCTCCACGAGTTTGTACGATCCGGCTTCGAGCGACCGTTCGTCAATTTCTTCCGGAATCTCCTTTTGGACGAACCGCCGGTTGAATTCATCTTCGGCTTTATCCGCTGCCTGCGCCGAATGAAAATCGGCGATGATCAGCTTCGCGAGGTTGACCTTAAGGTCGCGCGGATGTTCGTCGCCGGCCTCACAGCGAAATTTAAGAGCGTTTATCTCGTCAATAGATGTATCTGTCAACAATTCGTAATAGCGCCACATCAACTCGTCCGACACGGACATTACCTTGCCGAACATTTGGTCCGGACTTTCGTCGATCCCAATGTAATTATTAAGCGATTTCGACATTTTCTGGACACCGTCGAGCCCTTCGAGCAGCGGTGTCGTCATAATTACCTGCGGTTCCTGGCCGAATTCGCGCTGCAGGTTGCGGCCCATCAGCAGGTTGAAACGCTGGTCTGTACCACCGAGTTCGACGTCCGCTTCGAGTGCAACCGAATCGTAACCCTGTACCAGCGGGTAAAGCAGTTCGTGAAGCGCGATCGGCTTTTCCTCGCTCATTCGCTTTTCAAAGTCGTCGCGTTCTAAGATCTGTTTAACGGTCGTTTTCGACGTGAGCCGGACAAAATCGGACGCCGTGAATTTTTCCATCCATTCGGAGTTGAATCGGATCTCGGTCTTCTCGGGATCGAGCAACTTAAATATCTGAGTCTTATAGGTTTCGGCGTTCGCGATTATCTCTTCACGCGACAATGGCGGCCGCGTCACGGATTTACCTGTCGGGTCACCGATCATTCCCGTAAAATCTCCGATCAGGAAAATGACGGTGTGGCCAAGTTCCTGAAACGCCTTGAGTTTGCGAATTACTACCGTGTGACCGAGATGGATGTCCGGCGCGGTCGGATCGGCGCCCAGTTTTATTCGCAGCGGTTTGCCGGTCTTCGCGGATCGTTCGAGCTTTGTTACGAGATCTTCATCACGGATAAGATCCACGGAGCCTTTTTTGAGGATCTGCAGTTGTTCGTCAGTGGTCATAAATGCTTGGATCGTAGTTCGCTGTTGGATATTTTGCACAATTCGCGGGCAATTAACAAACAGGTTTCAGATCCGGAATACGTCTTGAATTAACTATTTTAAGGATATTTGCCCTTGTTTGCGTGCCGAGTCGTAAAAAGTGTTGCAGACGGCTGCAGCCGGGGTGCGAAGAGCAAAGAAAAGTACTAGTATTAATGACACCGGGCGAATCGAAGTAACCGCCCGCAGATAATTACAAGCTCACGATACTCTATGAAGGATTTTACATTGCCGGAGATCCTCACCGACAATGAACGGCTTACGGAAGTTTACAAACTCAGAACAATAGCATGGGCGGACCTCCCGAGTCCGACGCCCATAAATACGGAAACATTCCCGGACGGGTTCAAGGACCCGCTGGATGAAAAGGGTGTACATTGGGTAGCAAACGACGCGGACGGCGATATGATCGCCGCTGCGCGCGTTGCCGTTTTGAACAGTCTGGAAGAACTTCCGTATTGGAAGATCTTCGAACGGTTCGAACTTCCCGCCGCCCGGCCGTTTCTGCTGTACTCGCACCGCTGTACGATGCCGGAATACAGGGATGTAGCAAGGCTGAGGTTCGCGTTCGATACGGTCCGAATGCAATATCAGCGCGACCACAATATATCGTTCGCGATCGCGACTGCATATTCACACAGACATCTGCCGCTACCGCTGTTCGGATGGAAAAAGCTTGGCGACATCGAACCGGGAAGCGACGAGAATTATTTTTTCGGGCATGATCGGGCGATGATCCTCAAACTAGAGGACATGCATCTTCCGGAAGAGCCCTGATCAACGGGTCACTTTGCCGCAGAGGCCGGCCCGAGGTACTTGTCGAACCAATCAAGGTTGCTCTGCATTGCGGCGATCTGCATCTTCGGCTCGTTCGGGCCGTGCGGCTGCCGCGGCAAGACAAGCATCCGCGTCGGCACGCCTTGTGCTTTAAGAGCGTTATAGAGCTCGTATCCCTGCGAGATAGGCACACGAATGTCGGCGTCCCCATGCTGGATCAGTGTCGGTGTCGAAACTCCCTTGATATTGAACATTGCCGAGTGTTTCGCATAGACCTCGGGGCTTTCCCAGAATTGGCCGCCGAAATAATCCGGCACGAACCCGGGAATGTCCGCAGTGCCGTTAAAACTCATGAGATTGGTAACGGGTGCCCCCGCCGAAGCCGCTTTAAACCGCTTGGTCTTTGTTATGATCGTCGAGGTCATATAGCCGCCATAACTCCAGCCCATAACGCCTAGCCGCTCCGGATCGCCGACGCCCATCGCGATCACGTGGTCTACGCCTGACATAAGATCTTCATAGTCCATTCCGCCCCAGTCCTTAATGTTCGCACGGCGAAATTCGGTTCCGTAGCCGCTCGAGCCGCGAGGATTGGGCCGAAGCACCGCGTAACCGCGCGACGCGAATGCCGCGAGCGGATACACGCCCCGGCCGCCAATGAATGATTGCTGAAAAACGCCTGCCGGACCGCCGTGGATATTCAGGATCAGCGGGACCTTTGTACCGACAGCGTATCCGTTCGGATACGTAAGCAGGCCCTCGATCTCACGGCCATCCTTGCTCTTCCATTTAACGACTTCGGTCCTGCCGACGGGAATCGCAACCGCGTGGCCGTTTGCCCGCGATACTTGCACGAGTCCGGTGCCGGGGACAAGTGCAAATACTTCCTGTGGGGCATTTGTCCGCTGCACGACCATCGCGAGGGCGTGACCGCCAGCGAGCCGCGTCATATTTACGGAACTGATCGCGGCGTTTTGGAAATCAAGCTCACGAACCGTTCCCGCGGCGGGGTCTGCTTCGTAAAGGGCGGTACCGGTCCATTTCGGCTCGGAGAAAAGGATCTTTGTCCCATTGGGCGTCCAGCCTATGATGTTCGGCTGGCCATCGTATGAAAGCGGCAGCATCTTCGGCGCTCCGCCCGCAGCCGGATAGACCGCAATACGATAACTTTGAGCCCAGCGCACCGGCAGGTCGCTGACAGTGGCGGCGATCTGGCGGCCGTCGGGTGAATATATCGGCGATTCCTCAGCCGCCGCAGTTTCTGCAAGGCTGCGGACCGCGGTCGAGTCAACGTCGACGATGGATATGTCCGCCGTCGGCCAATGATCTGCAACCGGCGATTTCACGTGCGAAAAGACGATGGATCGTCCATCCGGCGACCAGTCGAACGAGGCGATACTGCGTTCGAGCGCGCCCAGCCTTTTCGGTTCGCGTTTGCCCTCACCGTCTTTGTCGACCGAAACGACAAAGAGGCGTGCGAGCTTTGTATTCTCGTCCACCCAACGAAAATCGTTGCGGCCCTTGTCGTTCTTTTCCTCATCGTCCGTCTTTGCGTCGGACATGGTATAGGCGATCCGACGCGAGTCCGGCGACCATTCGAAGTTGCCGACGCCACCTTTTCCGTCTGTGATCTGTTCGGCTTCGCCGCCGGTCAGCCGAAGGATGAAGAGATTGTTCCGATTGTCCTTCCGACTCGATGTAAAGGCGATCATGCGACCATCGGGTGACCATTTGGGGTTCGTCGACGATTTGTCACCGTAGGTCAACTGATAACCGTCTTTCCCGTCGATGCCAGCGATCCAGATCTGCGTAACGTACTCGCTTTTCTCGGGTGATGTTACCGCTTCGTTGATGGTATAAACGACGCGTTTTCCGTCGGGTGACATGCTCGGCGACCCAAGCACTTTTGTCTTCACCTGCATTTCCGGCGTCCAGGCAGCCGGCTGCTGTGCTGAAACGATAGAAAATGACGCGGACAAGAACGCGAATGCGAATGAAAGACGGTAAATCGGCTTCATGATCTTTCTCCTATAGGTTGAAGTGAATTTGCAGTCAGCAAACAGTATACGAAATGACGTCGGTCAATCAAGGCTTTTTTGCAGCGTGAACTGCCATATCATGCGGGCCTCGGTCTCGTCGAATACATAGTTTGCGGCGATCACGGCCCAGAGGCCCGTGAATTCCCAGCGTCCGACGGCAAGCTTGTTAAAAAGCGGAACGGTCACGTCGCTTTCGACGGCCGCAATAAGAGCTCGGTTCGGCGGATCGAGTTTCTGATCGCCCCGACGTCCCGATCCGGTGTAGAAGATAGTCTCCGCCGTAGAGCCGTGAAAATCCGGGTAACAAGGATTGATACGGCCGAAATCCGTCAGCAGAGAGAAAAGCCGGCCATTTCGGTGATAGACGCCGTTGCGGACCCTGTGAATTCGCGAAACTTCCGCCCACGTATAGACGCGGCCGGGTTGGAAACCAGGCGAAAGACCACCGGTCGCAGATTCAATCGATCTCTTCTGAGCCAAAACGATAAACCAGAAAGCCGACAGCACGCGCCGGCTTGCCGTAAACCATCGGTTTGTTGAATTTAGATTCCAGAGCGGCTCGTTCCGCCTCGGGATGCAAAAGCTTGTTCCCTGTCCGCGCCCTTGCCGATACAACATTTCCGCGTTCGTCGATCAGGACCTCAACCTGGACTAGCCCGGACGCACCCGAGGCCTTTGCTTCGCGGGTGTGGTAGGGTTTCGCGGCGGAGACCACCTCGAAATTCAGGAAAGTATACTTATCGCCGACGACGAAGCCGTCCCAAGCCCTTGGCGTGGGGCGCGATGTCGGAGTTTTGCGCACGGCAACGCGTTTTGCCGGCGGACGCGATCGTTTGGCTGAGCCCGAGCGCGGAGGGTCGGACTTCGATTCGTCCTGCGTTGCCATTCCGCCTCCGCCGCGCGCGGCACGAGCGGCATCAGGCGGCTCATCGATCGCAAGAATAGCACCGCCGCCGCTTCGTTGGGCCGCGGCTGCAACGGCGATCGACAGTAATGCCGCGATCACGGCGAGCGACTTTAATATTCGTAGTCTCATAACAGGGATCTAGCTCCGCCTGATAATATAACCCATAGACGCGAGCAGTACCGTAAAATTGCGACGTGCGCCAAGCTATATGATCCAAAAAGCTGTCAGAACAATCTGGAGACTGCTGCCCGGGCCGGTCCGGCTGCGGCTGATCCGCACGACACAACCAAAATTCACCGTGTCGGTCGCAGCGGTGATCATTGATGACGATCGAAGGATATTGCTGTTGAACCACGTGCTGCGGCCTGCCGCGAGTTGGGGATTGCCAGGCGGATTTATCGATCGTAGCGAACAGCCGGAAGACGCGGTGCGCCGCGAGATCGAAGAGGAAACGGGCCTTGGCATGAAGGACGTTTCGATGATCCGAGTCAGGACTGTGAACCGGCATATCGAGATATTGTTCCGGGCCCGGCCCGAAGGCAATGCTGAGGTGAGAAGCCGTGAGATCATGGAGGTTGGGTGGTTTGCTTTGGAAGATCTTCCCACCGGCGTTAGCCGTGTACAGCGAATGCTGATCGAGACCGTTTTGAACGGTGAAGTTTGATTTAACTTCGGGTGGCGGATAGAATTCTAATGCAAGAGGACCCTTATATTATGAACTTATCAGGACATGTCGCAACTTCCGAGGTCGATCTCGTTCCGACTGCAGAATCAGTAATGAAGATCCTGCGGGAAACCGGCGCTTATCGCCGCGGACACTTTATTTATCCTAACGGCAAACACGCCTCGCATTATTTCCAGATGCCTGCCGCGTTCCGTTATTACGACAACGCGCGGATCCTGGCCGTGGGCCTGAGCCGCCTTTTCCGTATGGAGAAAGCGATCGCCAGCCGCCTGCCGAAGGTATCGGTGATCAGCCCGAGCCCCGGCGGTATCATGGTAGCGTTCGGTGTTCGTGAAGCACTAAATGCGGAGCAGATCTATTGGGCCGAAATGGAAGACGGCAAGCGCCAATTCCGTCAATACATTGGTGAAGGCGAAGTGAACGCGGCGATCATTGTCGATGATATACTGCGTTCGGGCAAGGCTATGCAGGAAACTTTCGATCTGGTGAAAAATGAGCTGGGAGCAGAAGTGATCGGCTGCGGCGTCATTGCCAAATTCGAGGACGCGCCGAACGAATTCAACGGCGTTCCGCTAAAGAGCCTTCTGACATTTGACGTGAATTTTTACGACACTGAAGAAGATTGGAAGAAATCGCGCAGTGCTTCGGACGCGGCGGAAGAACGTGTGAGATTTTAGTTACATTCGAATCTCAAATTCGCGGCCGTTCGGGATCAAACCCGAGCGGCTTTTTCATTCGGTTTCCAGCAATTCGCGCTGCAGATTCCGGCGTTCAACAAATAGGCGCAAGAAAGTGTCGCGGTCGGTAAAAAAGAACCAGATCGCCTTTGCCCAGCCGCGGAGAATTTCGATCTCTTCAAGTGAATAAAGGGCGGCATATCCGCAGACGAACGACAGCGGCATAGAGGCGGCTGCATAGATCCAGCCAAAATAGAAATAAGTCACGGCGGCGAGAATCAGCCATGTCAGCGGCATAAATATAATCGCCGCTAGGACCTTGACGGTTGAGGCTATGTCATCTTCGCCGTGACGCGTGATGTAGTACGCAAGTATTTTGCATAGCTGATACGCAGGAAAGTGAAGCAGCGTGCCGGCAATAGAGAGCGGGAGTAACAGTAGCAGTGGGATGACCTGTATGAATGCTCGCCGGAAAATAAAGCCTTTCGTTAGCTGTGCAAGGGACAGGTGCCAGGCCTCGAGCCCGCGGCGGTCGAGCTTCTGGTCGTAATCGCGGAGACGGGTTCGCAGGTCGTCGTCCAGCGTGTCGGGCGTGCGCCTTTCTTCAATGTAATCCTTTAGAAAATCAAAACGCTCGGCGAGATTGGGGTCGCCCGCGGCGGAGACGAATATCTGCTCGGCCATTTGTGCGGTGGCGAGTTCCGCTTCGGTCTCGGCGTTGAGTGTCACATCACGGAGCGCAGTGCCTATGCGTTCCGTAAGTTCCTTGACAGCCGCCCGCGGTGGTTCGCCATCGGCATCCGGTTCGGCGGGTTCGACGGAGAATGATTCGCCGAAATAGAGCATTGCCTCGCTGCGGAACGTAGTCTTATTCGTGTAGAACAGCCCAACCGGGACAATCGTCACGTTGACCGTTTCCCTGCCCACGCCGGCCGCACCGAGTGCGATGCGGGCTGCTCCGGTCTTCATCGGCAAAAGCCCGGGCGAATTGTGCGAAACGCCTTCGGGAAAAAGAGCGATCGAGCCCCCGCGGGCGAGCAGGCGGCGCGCAGCCGTAAATGTTTCCTGATTCTTGCCGATATCTTCAGGCGCATCACTGCGGCGATAGACGGGCAATGCTTCGACCATCCGCAGTATCCTTGAGATGACGGGCATGCGGAACAGGGTCGATTTTGCAAGAAATGATATTCGTCGCGGCAGTGCGACGAATACGAGTGCCGGATCGATCAAACCGTTCGGGTGATTGAGGACAAATATCAGGCCGCCTTTTTCCGGTACGCGATCGGCGTTTACCGTTTCGATGCGCCGAAAAAAGAGTTTAAGAGCGATGTCGAAAACACCGAGAAAAAAGCGGTACGTAAACGTACCGCGGCGGTTAAAAAGCAGATCAGAGAACCGTAGCTGTCTGACGTTTCCCGTCATATCTCATGCCGATTCGCGAGAGCCTTGTCCATCGTTACTTCGTCCACGAATTCAAGATCGGCTCCGACCGGCATTCCCATGGCGATTCGCGTTACCTTGGTACCCAGCGGTTTGAGAAGGCGAGCAATGTAATTTGCCGTCGCTTCCCCTTCGGTGGTGGGATTGGTAGCGATGATGACCTCGCGGACCTCGACGCCGTCGTTGTTGTCAGGGTCGAGACGCGGGAAAAGATTCGCGATCATCAGTTCATCGGGCCCTATTCCGCGGATCGGCGACAGCGAGCCGTGCAGGATGTGATACAGCCCTTTGAATGAGCGGGTCTTTTCGACGGCGACGAGATTATACGGCTCTTCGACGACGCAGATGATCGAGCGGTCGCGTTTCGGGTTCGAGCAGTACATGCACGGATCGACGTCCGTCAGATTGTTGCAAACCGTGCAGAAAACGATCTTTTCCTTGACCTCGAGAAGAGCTTCGACAAGGTTGCGGACCTCGGCGTCCGGCCGACGAAGAATATAGAACGCCATGCGCTGTGCGCCCTTCTGCCCGATGCCGGGCAGGCGTTTGAATTCGTCGATGAGTTTTGCGACCGGTTCCGAGTAATCCAGCATCCCGCGTTTACATCATCCCCGGCGGCAGCATTCCACCTAGCTTTCCCTTAAGCGTTTCTTCGACCTTGCGATGAGCTTCGTTAAGGGCCGCGACTGCGAGGTCCTGGATCATCTCGACATCACCGTCCTTGACTATGTCTGGCGAGATAATAAGTTCGATCACCTCGAAATCGCCGCGCATTTTTACCGAAACGGCCCCGCCGCCGGCCGAAGCATCAACGACAGTCTCTTTCATCTCGCGGCCCATCTTTTCCTGCATTTGCTGGGCCTGTTTCATCATCGAATTGATGTCAAATCCACCGGGCATTTTCATAGTTTCACCTTTCCTTTTCTACGTTCAAGTATGTTTTTAATCGTAGCTTTCCCCACGGCCAATTGCAAATAACATTAATATCGAAAAAAACGCCCGGTTTCGCAAAAATCACTGTTTCAATTACGTCAATTCAAGAGTATTATGCCGGTGAGATCATCCGTAAAACGGACGGAGGAGAAGCAGAAATGAACGGAGAAAAGAACGGTTATTGGTGGAACGCCGGCGTGGCGTTAGCGATCGGACTGGTGATGTCATCGATCATTTTCGGCTGGTTCTATTCACGGACCAAGCGAAGCGACGAAGCTATCACCGTCACGGGTTCGGCGAAAAAGCGTATCAAATCGGACCTCGTCATATGGAGCGCGGGCGTTTCGTGGCAATCCGGCCAGCTTTCGGATGCGTATAAACAGTTGACGGACAGCGTCCCGCGAATCAAGCAATACTTGATCGAAAAAGGTGTGCAGGAATCGCAAATAACGGTGTCGGCAATTACGACGACCACGCTGAAGGGCCGTGACAGTGACGGTAACGAGACGTCCGAGATCACGGGATATTCGCTGAGACAGCAGGTCGAGGTCCGATCGAACGACGTGGAGAAGATAGCACAGATCGCACGCGAATCGACGGAGCTGATCAATCAGGGCATCTTGATCGAATCGAACCCGCCGCAATTCTATTACAGGCAGATCGGTGACTTAAAGATCGAAATGCTCGGCGAAGCGGCCAAAGACGCGAAGGTGCGGGCCGAACGCATTGCGGCAAGCACTGGCGATTCCATCGGCGCGGTCAAATCGGCCCGGATGGGCGTGATGCAGATAACCGCCGCCGATTCGACGGACGTTTCAGATTACGGAATTTTCGATACCACGACGATCGATAAAGACATGACAGCTGTTGTGAATGTCAGTTTTGCGGTGGACTAGAGTCCGGCCTGACTGTCGAGTCTGCCGACACCGCGGATTTTGCCGTTTAGCATTTTTCATTGCAAGGAAAGAGACAGAACGCGTTAATCCCGAAAAACGAAAGGAAGACAACGACCTGCGGCCCAGGTTCGAGGCCCTGAGATCCCTGCTCGGGTGTTCATCTGTGATAATCTATCCTACAGGTGAAAAAATATGTCATAAAACGTGACGAGGGGTCGCTGCCCGAAAAGCTGACTCGTTACCGCTCCGAATTAAATGAAGCGCAGTTTCGCGTCGTAAGCGCTCGTCCGGGAGCTTCTCTCGTGGTTGCCGGCGCGGGCACGGGAAAGACGCGCGTAATCACTTATCGGGTCGCATATCTGCTTGGGCATGGGGCTTCGCCGCAGCGGATAATGCTGGCGACGTTTACGAATCGCGCGGCTCGGGAAATGCTGCGGCGGGTTGAGGGCCTGACCGGCAGCCAGAATGTCCACCGGGTCTGGGGCGGCACGTTTCATAGGATCGGGAATATGATCCTGAGAAAACATGCTGTGTCGATCGGGTATTCCTCGAATTATTCGATCGTGGATAGCGAGGACGCGAAGGAATTTATCAATGTGTGCATTGACGAGGCCGCGATCGACACGAAATCGAAGCGATTCCCGAAGGCCGAGGTAATACAGGACATTATTTCTTATGCGAACAACACGGACCTGCCGGTCGAGAATGTGATCGTCGGGAAATATCCGTATTTCGAGATGCTGACGCCGCAGATACAGCGGATAGACCTTATTTACCAATCGCGGAAACGTGAACGGAACGTGATGGATTACGACGACCTGCTGCTGAATTGGAAACGGCTGATGGTCGAAAAACCGGCGATCGCGGAGCAGTATGCAGATCAGTTTCAGCACATTCTCGTGGACGAATACCAGGACACGAACCGGCTTCAGGCCGAGATCATCGACCTGCTTGCCGTGAAGCACCGGAATGTCATGGTCGTCGGTGACGACGCGCAGAGCATATTCGCTTGGCGGGGCGCGGAATTCACAAACATCTACGAATTTCCAAAGCGATACCCTGAAGCGGTCGTTTACAAGCTCGAGACAAATTATCGTTCTACACCGGAGATACTGGGACTCGCTAACGTTTCGATCGCCAACAACCGCAAGCAGTTTCCTAAGGTCCTGCAGGCGGTAAAGCGTTCGAAGGACGTCAAACCGGCGCTCGTTCCGTGCTCGGACGTCGAGCAGCAATCGGCATTCGTCGCCTCGCGAATACTGGAGCTTCGCGACGAAGGAACCAGCCTCGAGGACATGGCCGTCATATACCGGTCGCATTATCATTCGGTAGAGCTGCAGTTGGAGCTTGCGCGGCGAAACATTCCGTACCGCGTACAATCCGGTGTGCGGTTCTTCGAGCAGGCGCATATTAAGGACGTCGTGTCATACCTGCGTATCATCGTCAATCCACGCGACGAGCTTGCGTGGAAACGTATATTAAAGATGATTCCGGGCATTGGTAACGCAACGGCGAACCGGATCTTTGAGGCGGTAATGAACCGCGATGCAGGAATGCGAGGAAATGAAGAGGCGGAAAATTCGGAGGGTTCGGCAATAGCTGTAAGGTCAGCGGCGGAAGATCTTAGCACGCCGGCCCGGCTTGCGCTTCCCACATCGCTGAACCGCATTCAAGCCAAGCAGCCATGGAAGGATTTCGTATCACTGCTGGAACTGCTGGTCGCGTCCGAAAACAGGAACAATCCCGCAAAGCAGATCGAATTGATAATGACGAACGGGTATGAGCAATACCTGCAGGAGACGTACGAAAACGCCGATGCCCGCGCCGAGGACATACGAGGGCTGGCATTGTTCGCGAACAAGTACAAATCGACCGAAGACCTGCTGTCGGAGCTTGCCCTGCTGTCCACTGAGCGGTTTAAAGAGCCGCAGCCGCTTGTTGGTGAGGACGTGATCTCGGGCGGCGACGAGGACGAGTTGCTGACGCTCTCATCCGTGCATCAAGCGAAGGGGTTGGAGTGGAAGGCAGTCTTCTTGATATGGGCCGCCGAAGGTAAATTTCCTAGCCCGCGCAGTTTGAAGGAGATCGACAGCGAGGAAGAGGAACGCCGCCTTTGGTACGTAACGCTGACGCGTGCAAAGGACGAGATCTATATCACCTACCCGCTTATGATGACCGATTACAACCGGCAAACCGTGCTGCAAAAGCCTTCGCGTTTCGTCACTGAATGCCCACCCGCGCTTTACGAGATCTGGAGCCTCGAGGAAGAAACCGCGCAATTCGTCTCTGAGCCCAGTGAGGAACCCAGCGGGGAATACCTCAATTAACGTCTATTCTTCGCCCGGCGTGACAATTTGTGTTAAAACATTTCGTGATAGAATGGCGTATTATTTTGCGGTCGGACCTAGTGATCCCGGAACAAAAAGTATATGAAATATTGCCCCACGTGCGGAACGGAATACGATGAGGAGATCATCCGCTTTTGTACAAAAGACGGCACGCCGCTGGTGAGCGAAGAGCAGCCGAATTTTGTCGAAATGCCGAGCGAGAGCTTTGACGCCGCTGATGAGGACGACCAAGGAGAGGTGACCGTCATCAGGCGTAACCACGTGCCTTCGCCGCCGCCTGCGGACGATGACGATTATTCGACTGGTCGGGCGTCCGAACGCGTCGTTATACCAACAGCTCCGCCACCACCCGCCGTCGCACCGGCAAGCGCATCGTACACGGCTCCGCCGAAGCAGCGAAATACGCTGGGTGTCGTTTTGCTTACTATATTAGGGACGCTCGTCGTGCTCGGCGGTGCAGGGCTCGTTTTCTGGTTTCTGCAGAACGAAACGCCGTCTAATTCGAACGTCAACACGAACCCGATCAACGCCAATGTAGACCTGAACGCGAACACGTCGCTGAACATTGACAGCAACTTTAATTTCAACGTCGACGCCAACGCTAATGCAAACGCCAATGCTAACGCAAACGCGAACCTAAAGACACCGACGCCGACTCCGACGCCAAAGCCGAGCCCGTCGCCATCGCCGGAAGAAAGCCCCGACGCGAACACGGCGCCGTCGCCGAATTCCAACACGAGGCCGCCCGCAAATACGCGGCCTTCGCCGACACCGACGCCTGCCGCAACTCCGTCGGCTCCGGTCAATGTCGGTTCGCTGAATGGACGCGCGGTAAATTTGCCTACGCCTTCTTACCCGGACGCAGCACGACAGATGCGGGCGTCCGGACAAGTCGTAGTCCAGGTTTCGATCGATGAAGACGGGAATGTGACGTCGGCTCGTGCGGTCAGCGGAAATCCGCTGCTGCGGCAATCGGCGGAAGCGGCGGCTCGGCGGTCACGTTTTAATCCGGTAAGGTCGGGCGGCCAGCCCGTTCGGGCGAATGGATACGTTACTTACAATTTCATCAATCCCTAATCACGTCACTGCTCCGACGCCCCGAAATTCAACGCCATCTCTACGGCTTTTCTCGGATCGATCACACCCCATCCCTGCCTGTCCACTTCGTAATGAGGAAGCCGCTCGGCGGTCGATATTAGAATGCGCTTAACTTGCTGCGGCGTCAGTTCAGGTCTAGCCTCAAGTAATTGCGCCGCTACGGATGAGACGATCGGTGCGGCGAACGATGTTCCGTCAACATATTTATAGTTGCCCGTTATAACGTTCTCACGGCGGATCTTGAGCGTTATGATCTGGCGAATACTGTGGACGGGCCGGTCGAGCGCGGCATCCAGTTCTTCGTCAACACCGTTGTTGGCGGTTATGATCTCGTGCAGTTTCTCGTCGGGCGCCTTATCGAGTTCTTGCAAAAGCTTCGCTTGCTGCGCGGTTGGCGTGTTTGGCAGGATCGGCGCCGGGACCCAAATTGAAGGCGCGATGATCTCGGGTTTCTGCAGGCCGTCGAGCGTAGGTCCGTAAGACGAACGATACATCCCGCGTTTTGCGCGGTTCATCGAGTTGTTGTCGTCCAAGCCGCCGACCGCGATGCACGACGGAGCACTCGCGGGCGGAAAAACGGGGTGATTCGGCAAATGGCCGGCGTTGCCGACAGCGCAAACGACGAGGATGCCTTTTCCGGCGCATTCTTCGACGATCTGCGACAGTGGGTCGTGCAGATAGCTCTGCTCAAAATCGCCGCCGGCGGAAATGTTTACGATCCGAATATTATATTTTTCGCGATTATCGAGGACCCAGGACAATCCGTCCTCGATATTCTGTTCGCTGATTCGCCCGGTCCTCGCAAGCTTTACGAGGACAACGTCAGAATCCGGTGCGATGCCGCGATAAAATCCATTGGAAAGCGACCCGTTCCCGGCGGCTACGACAGACGTCATCATACCGTGCCAACTCGCGACGTCCGGCTGAAATAGCGAATCGAGCTTTCCGTCCTCGTGCAGGAGATTGCGGTACGCCACGATGCGGTTTCGCGGAGTGGTCAGGTCCACGTGTGGATAGAATCCGGAATCGAGAAATGCGATCGTTACGCCGCGGCCGGTAAAGCGTTCGTCGGCGTCGAGCCGGAGCGGTGTCGAGAGCACGTGCGAGCCGTCCTTGAGCACTGCGGCGTCACGGACGATCTGGTCCTTGGCATTGGTAAATACTCGAACGCAGCGTTCGCACGCGACGCTGAAATCGTCTGCTCCGGGAGCGTTGGCACGGATAAGCTCGCTAAGTTCGGCCTCGAGTCCATCGATCGCGACGGTCCCGTTAAGAAGTTCCCGCGAGCAGATGGGGCAAACGTTCTCGCCGCCGGCGATATCGGCGCTGGTTTTTGTCCTGGGATATGAAAGGATCTCTTGCGGAGTCATTGTCAGCGTTTAAGTTTTCCATACTCAAACGGTAAAATCAACGCTGAGGCGGCTGGCCAAAGATTATGACCAGAAAAAAAATTGGACTTGCACTTTCAGGAGGCGGAGCCCGCGGTTTTGCGCATCTCGGCGTATTGAAGACGCTTGAGGAAAACGGCATTCCAATCGACATGGTCGCGGGTACGTCGGCAGGGTCGTTCGTCGGCGGTGCGGTCGCCGCCGGAATGAGCGTTAACGAGATAATCGAGATCGGCCGCCAGATCGGTTGGTTCAACATGACGGGCCTGTCCTATTCGCCAAAGAGTCTGTTGTCGAACGCGGCGATGGGAAATTTTATCAAGCAGCACTTCCCTGTCGGCCGTATCGAAGATATGCACATCCCGTACGCAGCAGTCGCCTGCAACCTCGAGACGGGCGAAGAAGTTGTGTTCCGCGACGAAGGCGATGTCGCTTTCGCGATCAGAGCGAGTTGTGCAGTGCCGGGCGTGTTCATGCCGCTCGAGGACGAAAAAGGCAGAATTCTGATCGACGGCGGCGTGGTTGCTCCGATCCCAACGGCGATCGTAAAAGAAATGGGTGCGGATATCGTCATCGCTGTGGACCTGTTGGCGTCGGGCGCGTCGTTTCGGGGAGTACCTCGGACAATGCTCGGAATGCTGTTTCAATCGGCGATGATGATGCTGCGTGCGGCGTCGAAGGCGCAGCATTACAGCGCGGACGTGCTGATCATCCCGCAGATCGCGCATCTTCGTCCGGACGAAATAAACAAGCGCGAGGAATTCATACGCCTCGGCGAGGAATCAGCGGCCGAAAAGATGAACGACCTGCTTTCGTTAATTGCCAATTAATCCTTGTATAAAGCTTGCAACCATGCGCGTAACAGTGCATCATAGAAACCTGTTGATCCTTCTCTCGCGCATCAACGGTGATGCGCCCCGACTGATTTTGGTTATTTCGACGGCGTTTTGGATAGTTCGAGGGCAGGTTGGTTTTTTGGTTTTAGAAGTAGCTCAGCAGTTTCGAGCATCCGAACGCGATTTCTTCGAGGGTTTACCGTTTCTCCGGAGTACAATTCGAATTCGAAGCTTCTTTTTTATTCCCATTCGAGGGAAAAGGAATTTCTATTTTTATGTCAATGAAACTTTATGTAGGTAACCTCTCGTTCCAGACGTCGAGCTATGACCTCGAAGAACTCTTTGGTGGAATCGGCACGGTTGAATCGGCTTCGGTGATCGAAGACCGCGAAACGGGCCGTTCGCGCGGCTTCGGCTTTGTCGAAATGGCATCGAAAGAAGACGGCACAAAGGCGATCGAAGAATTTAACGGCAAAGAAGTAAATGGCCGTACGCTCAAGGTCAACGAAGCAAAACCGCGTGAAGATCGCGGCGGCGGATTTGGCGGAGGCCGCGGTGGAAACGGCGGCGGCTACGGCGGCGGACGTTCGAACCGCTGGTAGTTCAAGGTTATCGAAAAAAGAGGCAGCCGGCCGGCTGCCTCTTTTTTATTGGATACGGGGCCTTGAGGGTTTACTCTTCTCAGCAAATGTTTCTGAACGGCCGGCCGTTCCGGGTTTGCTGATCAAGAATTCAGAGCTTTTTTCGAATTTTCCGTCGATATAAATATCAACACGATATTTGCCTACGATCCAGAGCTTTTCGGGCCGGCCGGTGAAATTGACGCGGTTCTCGCCCTGTTTTGTCGTGTACGTCGTCGTAACGACCTTTGTGCCGGCCTTTATACCGGCGACTTCCGCAGCAACGAAGCTCATACTCACTTTTGTCGGATCGACCGAATTCAGCAGCACGACGCAATATATTGGAACATCCGTGGTCGAAAACAGCTCGGAGGCATCGCCGGGGTGGCCTGTTCCATCGTCCTTCGCAAGATAGACCTCCAGAAGGTTCGAGGTCGGCGATACGGGGGAAGGCTGGCCGAACGCGGCAGCGGCAAATATACCGATCAAAATGGCAGCAAATACCGGGATAAACTTGTTCAACTGGCGTTTCACGTATTATTGGAGAAGCAAGTCGGCGATTTAGTTGCATCACTGAAAAATTTAATAACTTAGCGGCATAAGTGTTAAAATCCTGGTAGAACGATTAAGGGCTAGGGGGCAGCAATAATGCCGAAAGCGGCTGCAATGACCGCAGAAGAATTCTTTCCTGACGAACGCGGCCTCAATGCATTCAGGGCCGCCGCGGAAGTGTGTAAGGCCTGTCATTTGTGGCAAATGGGCACGCAGACCGTATTCGGCGAAGGCCCGTCGAAAGCGGCGATGATGATGATTGGTGAACAGCCGGGCGACCGCGAGGACCTGGCCGGACGGCCGTTCGTGGGACCCGCCGGGCAGCTTCTCGACCACGCGCTCGAAGACGCCGGAATCGACCGTGCCGACACTTATCTTACAAACGTAGTTAAACATTTCAAATGGGAACCGCGTGGCAAGCGGCGCATCCACCAGAAGCCCAACGCGGCGGAGATACGGGCATGCATCCCGTGGCTACAGGCAGAGATCGAACTCGTCATGCCAACGGTGATCGTCTTGCTCGGCGCTACGGCCGCGCAGGCACTGCTCGGCAAGGAATTCCGGGTTACGCAGAGCCGGGGACTGTGGCTCGAAACGGATCTGCCTGCAAAGACCTTGGCGACGATACATCCATCAGCGATCCTGCGGACACCAGACGACCTTCGCGAAGAGCAATACAAGGAATTCGTCGCGGACCTAGTCACTGCCGCAAGCGGCGTTTCGGCCTAGAGCCGCCGAAGTTGTTCCACACAATTGCCATACCGCACACTCAAATCTTAGAATTAAAGTTTACGCGTGTCTGAAGAAGTCCAGAAATATCATGAGGAAGACGCGATCGGTAAGACATACGATCTGCGCATCGTCCGCCGTTTACTCCGGTATCTGAAGCCGTATTGGCATATTGTTGTCGCTGCGCTTGCGCTGACGCTAATCACGAACATACTGATCAGCACCCAGCCGTATTTTACAAAGGTGGCGGTTGACGATTTCATCACGCCGAAGAAAACGGACGGAATCTGGCTGTTCGCGCTCGCATTTTTCGCCGTATTTCTTTTCAGATTCATCTTTTCCTATATTCAGGAGATCCTGCTCAATACGGTCGGCCAGAAAGTAATGTATGACCTTCGCAGCGAATTGTTCACAAAGCTGCAGAAGCAGGAGGTCGCATATTACGACAGATATCCGGTTGGGCGGATAATGACGCGACTTACGTCGGACGTTGACGCTCTGAATGAATTGTTCACATCCGGAGTGATCGATGTACTCGGCGATCTTGTCGTCATTTTCGCCATTATCGGAATGATGTTCTGGATGGATTGGAAGTTGGCGGTCGTTTCGCTGATCACGGTCCCACTCCTTTTCACGGCGACCAACTGGTTCAGGAAGGCAGCTCGAGTCGGATTCGACCGCGTACGGACACGGAACGCGAAACTCAACGCATTCCTGCAGGAATACATTTCGGGCGCGCAGACCGTACAGCTTTTCAATGCCGAGAACAAGGCTCGCAATCGTTTCGCCGAGATCAACGACGATTACCGCCGCGCGAATATCGAGACGATCTATTATTACGCTGTATTTTACCCGCTGGTAGATTTTATCGGCGCGATCGGCATTGCCCTCGTCATATTCTTTTTCGGATACGAATATCTGAGTAATCTATCAGCGGCCGAAGCCGGGCTGACTGTTGGAATTCTCGCGTCGTTCATTCAATATTCGCTGCAGCTTTTTCAGCCAATTCGCGATCTTTCAGATAAATTCAACGTACTGCAAGCCGCTATCGTCGCGTCGCACCGCATTTTCATCCTGCTCGATCTGGAAACGGACGTCACGAGCCCCGCGAATCCAAAGAAATCGGGCTCGGCAACGGGCAAGATTGAATTTCAGAACGTTTGGTTCGCGTATAAGGAAAATGATTGGGTACTGAAAGATGTGTCGTTCACGGTCAACGTCGGTGAGAGCATCGCCTTGGTCGGCCACACGGGCTCCGGGAAAACAACCGTGACGAATCTCTTGATGAGGTTCTATGACGTGCAGAAGGGCACAATACTACTGGACGGGGTTGATGTTCGCGATTGGGACCTGAAGGACCTTCGGTCGAATTTCGCCGTCGTGCTGCAGGACGTCTTCCTGTTCAGCGGGTCTATCGGCAACAATATACGGCTCGGCAACCGCAATATAACGGACGAACGTATAGAATGGGCGGCGCGCGAGGTACACGCTGACGAGTTTATCGACAAATTCGAAAACAAGTACGAGTCGGAGGTCCGCGAACGCGGGGCCGGGCTGTCAGTCGGACAAAAACAGCTCATCTCATTTGCGCGTGCTCTTGCGTTTGACCCGACTATACTGATCCTTGATGAGGCTACGAGTTCCATCGACACGGAAACGGAGCAACTTATACAGCAGGCGGTCGATCGTGTCATGCAGCGCCGAACGTCGCTCGTGGTTGCTCACCGTTTATCGACGATCCAGAAATGCGACCGGATAATAGTGTTCCATCATGGCGAACTTCGCGAGATCGGCACACATAATGAGCTGCTGCTGGAACGCGGGCTTTACTGGCGGCTGTATCAACTGCAGTATTCGGAGAATGGCGAGCGCGGAACGCGGCTTTCTGCCGGCGATCCTCTGCTGCAAGATGGTGTAGGATCACCGTCTGAAAGCGTTAGCTGAAACGCAAAGTATGCCTCCGGCGTAATTTTCTGTATAATTCCTTTGTTAAATGAGTTATAAACAATGCCCCCGGAACCTGTGACATACGACGATCTGCTCGGTCAGAGCAGATCGACAATGGATGAGATATTTGAACGGTGCGCCCAAAATGCTCCGAATTTCGGCGTGCGCCCGGAATGCTTTATCGAATCGCTGACGAAAACAGGACTGAAATTTCTTCAGTCGCGGGATGACACGGCGACGTCAGATGACGTTAACGAATTCCTCGGGCAGATCCAGGCGGACGACCTGTTCATGGCTCTGGCATGCGCCAACGGAAACGAGCGGGCATGGTGGGAATTCGATCAGCAACACCGGCCGTACCTCGAAAGGGTCGCACGTCACCTTGCGAAAACCGATGTCGACGCTCAGGAAGTAGTTGATCAAGTATATGTCGAACTTTACGGCACGCGGGTCGTTGACGGCGAGCGGGTTTCGAAATTCTCGACATACAGCGGACGCGGGTCTCTGCGCGGCTGGCTGCGAACCGTGATCTGGCATTCGCTCGTTGATCTTCACCGCCAAAGCCACGACGAGGTCTCGCTCGACGAAATGACCGAAACCGTTGGCGAAGGCACTGCCCATGCCAGTTTTGCCGAACAGCCGGCAGAAGGCGACGCGGAAATGGTCGACCGGATGGCTCGGGAACGGTACAGAGAATCGACGATCGCAGCTCTGGAAACTGCATTTTCATCGCTGGACGATCACGAAAAACTTCTCCTTTTGTACTATCACGCTGAAAATCTGAAGCTGCGAGAGATCGCGCGGCTTGTTGAAAATGAAGCTTCGCCGCTTCGAGGCTGGTTTCAGAGAAGATCGCAGACGCGTGAAAAAGCTCCGGGCAGCCGCATTCATGAATCGACGATCATGAGATGGCTCGAAAAATGCTATTCCAAAGTCAATCAACTATTTAGGGCGGAGCTAGAAACCGCTCACGACCTATCTCCCAGAGAGGTGGAAATATGTCTCGAGTTAGCGACGCAGGACCTCGGCGGCCCAAGCTTATATCGAAACCTTACGACGATTCAGACCTGAAGCGAGGCGTTTAGCCGGACAACTGTCGGTCGGGAAAAAAGTTATGCAAACTTTATAGGTCTGTTACGTCTTGTTGTCGGGAGTATTGAATAATGGAAAACAGCGAGCGATTAGACCCGCAATTCATCAAGATCGACAACGCGCTCGGCCGCTTTTTAAAGAATCGCGTCCTGGAAACCACTCCTTCCGCGTTTGAGCATCACTTGGACGAAGATTCACTGGCCGCGTTTGTCGAGGGAAATATAAACCCTCGCGAAGCGGGTCCGATGGTTCGACACCTGGTCAACTGTTCGTTCTGCAGACACGTCACGACGGAGCTTATCCGTCTGGACATGGCATTTGCGGATGCTCCGGCACCGTCGCGGACCGTCGAAGGCGCCGAACCCGCAAGTGTCGCTGATGTGCTGAACGGCCTTCTTTCGAAAATATTCGGAACGCGCGACGGTGCGGTATTTGCCCATAACGAGGACGAGGAGAAGTCTGAGAAAGTAAACGCAGACGATTCGCCGGCAGACAAAGAAGACTAGTCAGATCCGATTTTTGTCACCACCCTAATTTGACCGCTCCGCGATCTTAGTTATCCGGGCGGTCACTTTTCATTTTGTCCCATTCGGGCGGTATCTCTATAATTTTTCGTTATTTGGGTCTATAATGTTTGAAACTAATAAAATGACAGCGGAAGACATAATCGAATCTTCGGAAAACAACGAATGCTCATGGAAGTCCCGCGGAGTTTCCGTCGAGAAGGTTGCCACGGCGAAACTTCCGACGAAAAGGGGAGATTTCCAGATAGCCGGATATCGCTCGCTGACTAGCGATGAAGAATTTGTTGTGCTTTATAAAGGTGATATGCGAGCGGACGTCCCGACGTTGGTTCGGATTCATTCGCAATGCCTGACCGGCGATGTTTTCGGTTCGATAAAATGCGATTGCGGGCCGCAACTGCACAAGGCGATGGAAATGATCGAGGCCGAAGGACGCGGTGCGATCGTCTATCAGCAGCAGGAAGGCCGCGGTATCGGGATCATTAACAAAATACGCGCATATGCCCTGCAGGACGAAGGAGCGGACACGGTCGAGGCCAACGAAAAACTGGGATTTGAGGTGGACGCCCGCAATTATCAGCAATGCGCCGAAATTTTATTCGACCTTGGCCTCTGCAAGGTCCGCGTCATCTCAAATAATCCCGACAAGCTAAAAGCCTTGGAAGAAGCCGGCCTCCAGATCGTCGAGCGTATTCCCATAGAGATCGATGCCGAAGAGCCGGCGGCCCATTACCTGCAGATAAAAAAAGAAAAGCTCGGCCATCTGTTATCGTGATATAATTCCTATCCTTAAATTCCATTTCTTCGGAGGTAAGTATGGTGCTCAAATTCAGGAGATTCGCCACCCTGTCTCTTGTGGGGCTTGTATGTTGTTTTGGAATTACAACCGTATTCGGTCAACAGAATCGGAGTTCTATCTCCGGTTTTGTGTTTGATTCGGAGAGGCGGCCGATCTCTCAAGTCTTCGTCGAGCTGCAAGCCGAGTTCAGCACCGTTGGGCGCCAGCGAACTGACGGCTCGGGCCGTTTTTATTTCCCGGGGTTGCCGCACGGCCGATATACGATCAGGGTCCTTCCCTTCGGGACAGGCTATTTAGAACAGTCTGCGGAAGTCGAGATAGCCGGTACAGGAATGCGCGGACAGCCCGTTACTGAAAACGTCCAAAAAGATATTTACCTAAGTCCGCGTAAGAACGCATCAGCGGTTCCGCTTGTGAATGCAGTGATCTACGCACAAGAAGTTCCTAAAGAGGCGGAATCGCTCTACAAGAAAGCAGTTGACGACCTGGATAGCCAGCGAACGCAGCAAGGGATTGACGGACTCGAAAAAGCGGTCGCAGTTTTTCCGACATACTTTGTTGCTCTCCAACGTTTAGGGACCGCGCGACTCAGCCAGGAAAGATTTGAGGATGCAGAAACAATATTCAAAAAAGCTCTCGAAATAAACGACAAGAGCTTTGATTGTTGGTACGGCCTTGCTTATGCCGCTTATTCAATGCGTAAGTTTGCCGAAGCGGTCACAGCATCAGAAAAGGCGGTTCTGAACCGCCCTGATTCTATGGAATCCAATCTGCTTCTGGGAATGTCGCGAAGGGCTACCAAGGACTATATAAATGCCGAGACAGCCCTGAAACAGGCGGAAAAGCTAGCTGAAGGGACGTCGCCGGATGTCCACTGGAATCTAGCACTGCTGTACGGAAAGGATCTGAACAAGTTTGACGAGGCGGCCAAACAACTTGAGCTATACCTCAAGGCTTCGCCGGACGCACCGAATAAAGACGACCTCAAAAAGCTTATCAAGCAGTTCAGAGAAAAGAGCAAGGCCAAGGCGTAGACCCAATCTTGAAATAAAAAAGGCCGCCCCTGCATTTCGGGGCGGTCTTTTTTATTGATTTGAATAATTCGACAACCTAAGCCGACGACGTCCTGCTCACCGTTGCAAATGCCTTCATAGTGGGGGTAAAGACCGGCAATCGGATGGCTTTGGCATCCTGAGCCTTTAGATGTCGAGTTGGCAATAGAATATGGGTGTGGTAAACGAAAAAAGGCTCGCCGATAAATCGGCGAGCCGTAAAAGGTAAAACCTAACCTTCAATTAGAAGGTGAAGCGGAAACCAAAGCGAACACCGCGCGGTCCCTGCCAAGTATTGTCCATTCCGTAACGAGCATCAATCGCATTGAGATTGACAGGCGTCGGATTGCTGCCGCTGGTCGGAGCGCTGTTTGTGGTCATATTTGCAACGATCTGGTTGTACAGAGCACCCGAGTTAAAGCGGTTAAGCAAGCACGGGTAATCGCCGGAAGCACATCCATATCCGTAGGACGGCAGGAAGCTGTAGAGCGACTTGTTGCTCTGCGTGGTATAGAAGCCCGTAACGGTCTTCTGATCCCAGAGGTTGATAATGTTGAGCATAGCTTCGAGACCGAAACGGTTGTCACGGCCGAACTTGTAGCGGTGCGAAACGCTGAAGTCCGTCTGTGAGAACATCGGCGTACGACCCATATCACCGCGGCCGTTCAAGAAGATCGGAACGATGAAGCTAACAAGCGTCGACTGCGGCGTTCCCGACTGGAAGGTCTGGAATGCGCTGAATTCGGTTTCGTTCGACGAGCCCTTCCAATCCAGGACATAACCACCGTATGCGTTGAACACATGCGGCCTGTCCGTGGCAAGCGGGCCGTAATCAGAACCACCCGCTGCGGCAAAGCCGATGTGCGGAAGGTCGAAGCTGCGGTTTACACCCGGATCCGAACGGCCAGCCTCGTCAGAGTTAGCCAAGCCCGAATAGTTGCCGCGGAGACGGCTGTAGGTGTAGTTCAGGTTGAAGTAGTAGTTGTTCGCAAAACGGCGATCCAACTGAACCTCGATAGCGTTGTAGTCACGGCGAGCCGAAGCGAACGGTTCTGCATAACCGAACTGTTCGAGGAACTCTCTGTGAAGGCCGCGTCCCGGGTTACCGGTGATGTAGACTTCACTACCGCTTGCGCTGATCGCGCCTGCGTCTTCAACGGTTTCGAGAAGTTTCTTATTGGTGTAACGTCCCTTCAGAACAAAGTTGTTGAAGATCTCGTGTTCAGCACCAAAGGTGAATTCACGCTGCGAGTACGGCTTAAGATCTGTATCAACGCCGCCCGCGACTTCGATGTCCACACCGGGAACGTTCGAAGCAACGCGATAGTCATTCTGGCAGCGGCTCAGGCCGCTTCCGATAAATCCGTTCGGTGCGCAAGAACCGCCGATGCGATCGTCAAAGTTGCCGAGGATCGACTGAACGGTAAATGCGTTACGGAAGTTGCCGGCACCCGGAAGGATCTCAAAGAAGTCCGTGCGGTAGAAGTTTCCACCGAACGAGCCCTGTGCCATCTTGAATTTCAGACGGTCATAGAATTTTCCGTAGCTACCGAAGACCTTCGTCTTGCCATCGCCAAACACGTCATAAGCAAAGCCGAGACGCGGAGCGATCTTATCACCCCAGCCAAAGCTGAAGGGAGCATCGTATCCGTTAAACGACGGAAGCGATTCTTTCTCGATGCGGACACCGAGGTTAAGTGTCAACTGGCGGAACGGCTGCCATTTGTCCTGAATGTACAGTGCCTGGTTCAGGTTGCTGCCTTCGCCGCGTTCGCTGTAGCGATAGAGCGTGCCGTGGCCAAGTACGCAGCCCGGGGTGATGATCGGCGTGCGGACACCAGTGCCCGGATCCGGAGCAGAAAGAGCACAGATCGGTCCTGACGGAACAGCGAGGTGGCTCCAGTTGAAGTTCTGGTTGATCGGAACACCGTACTGAAGATAGACACGTCGGGTGTCGTTCTTGAGCAGGTCGTTATAGATCGTCTGATGAGCGTAACCGCCCTTCAGTTCATGACGTCCACCACCGCTGAAGAGATAGCTAAGGTCGCCTTCGTAGTTGGTGCGGACCGAAACGTCTTTTGCCGAGTAATCGTTGGCAGCGTCATTGTTGCCCTGAATACAACTATCAGCACCCCAGTTAACAGTCGGCGTCGAACCGTTGGTGCAGATGTAGCGAGTCGTACCCTGGATCTTTCCGTAGTTGCCAAGCTTTTCGTTAAGGAAGCCGCGCGAATAGCGGAACGTTCCAACGAGGCTGCTGGTCGGCGTGTAAACTGCCGCAAAGGTCACGTTATTCGACGTCTGGCGTCCGCCTTGGATCCTCGACAGTTCGTTTCCGCAAAGATTGCCAACGCTTCCACCGAAGTTCAGACAGTTAATAGCGCCGCCGATGGCCAATGTGCCAAACGGGGGAGCTCCTTCCTGAATGAGCGGGTTCCAAAGGTAGGTACCCGTGAGACGAAGCTTCGAGAACGGAGCAGCGTCGATACGGCCAAACGCATATTCGTTGATGCGCTTGTATTCATACAGTTCGTCAGCACGCGTGTTCGTTCTCAGGTCACGACGAACGTTCGAGAGGAACTGCGTGTTGATGCGTTGCGTCAGGATCTGCGGTGAATAGCTGCCGAAGAACCAAACTTTGTCCTTAAGGATGGGACCGCTCAGATTAGCCGACGGGAACGTTTCCAGGTATTGCGATTTCGGAGAAGTGATCTCCTCAACGTACTGGACATAGTTCGTCTGGTTGACCGAGCCTTCCGTGAACCTGACGAGGCTCGGACGGTTGCCGCCCTGAAGCTTCGAAGGTTCAAACTGGATGCTGAAATCACCACGGAACTGGTTGCTTCCGCCTTTCGTCACAACGTTGACCACACCGCCGGTCGCACCGCCGTATTCAGCGTTGAAACCGCTCGACTTGACCTGAACTTCCTGAACGAGGCCAAACGGAACGTTGTTGTTGGAGTTGATACCGGCATTGCGGTAGTTGGTAACTTCCTGACCGTCAATAATGAACGTGTTCTCAGCGCCGGAAGCACCGTCGATGGTGAATCCGCCAGCAAGCGCCTCAGGGCGAACGCCCGGGACGACTTTCAAAATGCTGGTTACGTTATTTCCTTTCGGAAGCGATTCGATCCTTGCGGCCGAGATCGAGTTCGAAATTTCCGAGCTCGTTGTGTCGACAGCGGTATCGCCAGCGGTGACGTCAATTATTTCACTAGCAGTTACGCCCATTTCTACGAAAACCTGGCTAGCGCGGCCAAGTTCAACGCGGGCGGTAACTTTACTCTCCGCAAAACCTGCGGTAGGAGCTGCGGTGATGGTATAGTTGCCGGGCGGGACTTGGGGAACCCTGATGAAACCCGACGAATCGGTTGTCACGGTTCTCCGGAAACCGGCTGTTCCTTCCGCATTGGTGACGGTAACAGCCACTCCCGGAACCAAGGCTCCGGCAGAGTCTCTCGTAGTAATCTCAAGGCTGCCAACCGTTTCTTGGCCAAACGCTGCGGTTGTGGCCAGGAACAGCAGCAGACACATCGATATTACCTTGATGGTTCTTTGCATATTTGTCTCCTGAATTTCTAATATATCTTTATCGTCCCATATGTGTGGCTTTCGCCTTTGGGGCTAAAGAAAGGGACAGAACGTCCATGTCGTGCTTATAAGGCAATTTGCAAGCCAAACGATCGCTCAGAGCATTCAGCCAAAGAATTTGTTGATTTATGTAGAGTTTCCGAGATAAACGCGGCACAATTACCGTTAAGAAATTGTTAAATGAATTCGGGATTATCGAGTTAAATCCAAATTTTTGAAGATTTGCAGTCATGCATCGTCTCCGTTTCAGGTTAGTGTCCTTACTTATAATGTTGTCAGCGGCCTGTCCGCATGACTAATACGCGTCCGATCTCCGGCGGCGGGCCAGTGATTCCGGTTCCGGACAGAACTAATGACTGAGAGAATTTACCGCGATTCGGTACATAACATAATTCGGGTCGAAACAGACACTGAAGAAGGCCGGTTGTTGGTTCGGCTGATCGATTCGGCGGAATTTCAGCGGCTGCGGCGAGTGCGGCAGCTCGGGCTTGCGCATTTCGCTTACCAGGCGGCGGAGCATTCGCGTTTCACGCATTCGCTGGGTGCTCTTCATTTGGCGACCCGGATCCTGGACCGACTTCAATCCACATATGAGATAGGCAGCGACGAACGGATCGCAGTACGCGCAGCCGCGCTGCTGCATGACATCGGCCATGGTGCGTTTTCGCACGTGATCGAATCCATCCTAGGGTTTCATCACGAGAGTTTTACGGTCGAGGCAATGCTTAGCGCTGAGACTGAGGCAGGAAGGCTGCTGCGTGAATTCTCGTCAGAGCTTCCGGAACGCGTTGCGTCGATCATCCGAGGCGATTTTCGGCCAACGGCCCTGGCTCAGCTCGTTTCGTCGCAACTCGACGTGGACCGCATGGATTATCTGCTTCGCGATTCGCTAATGACGGGCGCGAAGTACGGCATTTACGACCTCGAATGGATAATCAAATCGATCGAGATCAACGAGCAGGACGATCATTTATATGTCTCGGCACGCGGGATCTATGCGGTCGAAGATTATCTCCAGGCACGCTACTACATGTTTCGCCAGGTCTATTTTCACCGCACGCTGCGTTCAGCGGAATCGGTGCTGCGTGTGCTGCTGCGCCGGGCGATGGATCTTTATCGCAGCGGCAGCAACGTCTGGCATTCGCCAGGGACCGCGTTCGAGAATGTTCTTGCGGGCAGGAAATTGTCGCTAAAGGAGCATTTGGAGATAGACGATTCGGACGTGTTGTTTCATATCAAGCAATGGCAGCATTCGGACGACGCGGTGCTGGCGGACCTGGCGGGACGTTTCCTGCACCGCCGTTTGTTCAAGGCGTTCGATCTCGATATGCCGGAGGACGAACGCGGCGGATTCATCGCGTCAGCTCGCCGGATCATAGGTGATGCGGGCTTTGACCCCGAGTATTATTTCATTGACGACAACGGCGGTGACGCTCCTTATCATTTTTATACGCGCGACTCGAAAGATCCGAAGAATATGATCTACGTAGAAGACGGATTCTCTCGGCCAGTGATCCGCGAGATCTCGGAAGTCAGTGCCGCCGTTCGAGGGCTGCAAAAGGGCGTCCGGATACACCGTATCTGTTTTCCGCCGGAGGTGAAGGCCAAGATCGGGAAGTTGTATCATGGTTAGGCTGACACAGCGTATCGCAACCACGTTCGCGGCCGCGGCGTATTTTGTGCTGCTATCTGCGGCGACTGTGCACCCGCAGCGGCTGGCGATCATCACGCCGGAAAACAGCCCGCAGTCACTCAGGTTTGCAAACACGCTCGGCGACAAGCTGGGTGTTTATTCAAAACTGATTGATGCAGCAATGGCGGAAGCCGCGTACCGGTCCGGTGTGCCCGAGAATCCATTTAACCAGACGCGGGACGAGGCGAAGCGCATCGGAGCGACGGTTGGCTGCGACTTCTTTATTTTGCTGCGGACGATGGCCCTGCGCCGAAGCTCATCAACAAGGCCGCATTATTACGAAGCGACGGCATTCGTTTATTTGATAAGTTCACGAACCGGACGTCTTGTCGATTGGAAGCTTTACCGTTTTGAAGCCGATTCCGCAACGGCGGCTCAGACCGAATTGTTCGCGTCAGCCGGCTTGCTGGCAGCGGAAATCGCGGCAAAGGCCTCGGTAGCAATGAAGTCCGAGATTGACGATCCAAGACCGCGGGATCTCGAGGAAATGCCGGTCGAAGGCAGTCCGGCAGCGAAGAATTTTCGGCCTCCTGTACCGTATCTTAGGATAAAACCGGAATACACCGACACCGCGTATCTGTACGACGTTGCGGGTACGGTCGAGATCGAAGTCGACATTGATGACCACGGCAGGCTCACAAGGACAGACGTAGTTCGATGGGCAGGGTTCGGACTGGACGAATCGGCAGTGCGAACGGTACACGCTATGACCTGGCGGCCGGCTGAGCGTAATGGCAAGGCTTTGCCGATGCGTGTTTTGCTGCGGTACAATTTCAGAAAGGTCGAAAAAACCGGCAGCAGCCAACAATGAAATACATCCGAGCATCGATCAGGCTTTTTTTGTTCGTAATACTGACCCTCGTCCTCTATTCCGCCTGGTTCGCCGGTTCGTTCGTAATTCCCAATAAGCAATTTTGGCGGCAACTCGCGTTTCATTTCTGGACGCGGGGCTTTGCAATAATCTCCGGAATGTCGGTCGAAGTTGTTGGCACACCGCCAAAGCCACCGTTCTTTTTGGTCAGCAATCACCTTGGATACACGGACATTGCAGCACTCCGTTCGGTCGTTACGGGGGTTTTCGTTGCGAAAGCCGAGATCCAGGAGTGGTTCCTCGCCGGCCGCATCGTTCGGGACATGGGAGTCGTTTTTATCGATCGGCAGAATCGCCGGGACATACCGCGGGCCGGTTCGGAGATCGTACGACGCCTAAGTGACGGCGAAGGAGTGATAGTTTTCCCTGAAGGCACGAGCACAAAGGGAGACGACGTCTTGCCGTTCAACTCGTCATTCCTTGAATTTGCCGCGCGAACCGACGTGCCGGTTTCGTATGCTTCGATCAGCTATCGCACGCCGGAAGGCGAGGAGCCCGCAAGCAAGATGGTCTGCTGGTGGGAAGACATAAGCTTTATGGCGCATCTTTTCCGATTGTTTACGATATCCTCGTACACGGCAACGGTCACATTCGGCGATGAACCGGTGCTGAGCACGGACCGCAAGGCACTTGCGCGAACACTGCGGGAAAAGGTGAAAGAACATTTCATTCCCGTCATCTAGACGTACTCCCGTAGTTCCCCGCTTTTAACATCGTGCGTTTGCCGTTAAACTAGGTCTAAGTATATCCATACGAATCCAACCCGGTATAAAGGAGTATTTTATGCGAAAGACAGCATTTCGATCGCTTATCGGCATGTTGGCTATTTTATGTCTAGCCATCGCCGTTTTCGGCCAGAGCAAGGGATACGACACGAAGAACATGGACACCACCGCCGATGCGTGCATCGATTTTTATCAATACGCTAACGGCACATGGCTCAAGAGTACGGAGATCCCGGCTTCCGAATCGCGGTGGGGTACATTTAACCTTCTCGCCGACAATAATAATTCCATTCTGCGGACGGTGCTGGAAAACGCAGCCAAATCCAAGGCCGCACCTGGCAGCGACACTCAATTGATCGGCGATTTTTACGCGTCCTGCATGGACGAGGCCGCGATCGAAAAGGCCGGTACTAATCCGATCAAGCCTTTTCTCAAGGCGATCGCCGCGATCAAGACCCACAACGACGTCGTCCGGCGGATCGGTGCAATGCATAACGAGGGCTTGCCTGCTGTATTCGGCTTCGGCGCCGGGCCTGACCTGAAGGATTCGAACCTTGTGATCATCAATGCGAGCCAAGGCGGCCTGAGCCTTCCGAACCGCGATTACTACACCAAGGATGATCCAAAATCGGTCGAGACGCGGCAAAAATTCGTAGAATACGCCGCAAATATGTTCAAACTGCTCGGAGACACGCCGGATGCGGCAGCGAAGAAGGCTGCCGTTGTCGTGGCGATCCAAACGAGGCTCGCAAACGCTTCGCTGACTCCCGTCGAAATGCGTAATCCGGATAATCGCTACAACAAGATCGAACTTGCGGCAGCACAGGCCATTACGCCTGAACTTTCCTGGTCAGCATATATGTCGGCGCGCGGCATAGCGCCCGAACGGGAACTGAATCTGGCTCCGGTCGGTTTCTTTAAGGAAGTCAACGGTATGCTAAAGGACGTTTCGATCGACGATTGGAAGACGTACCTGACCTGGATGACTGTCAATTCGGTGGCTCCGTCGCTTCCCAAAAGATTCGCCGACGAGAATTTCGCGTTTTACAGTACTTATATGAGCGGCCAGAAGGAGCAGCAGCCGCGGTGGAAGCGCTGTGTGCAGGCGACGGACCGCAACCTGGGCGAAGCTTTGGGAATGGAGTATGCCAAGATCGCGTTTACGCCCGCCGCAAAGGCGAGAATGAATGAACTTATCGATAACCTGATGTTCGCGATGAAAGACCGCGTAGACGACCTGGACTGGATGAGCGCCGATACCAAGAAGCAGGCACAAGCGAAACTCGCTACGTTCAAGCGTAAGATCGGCTATCCGGATGTCCTTCGCGGTTATAAAGGCCTTTCGATAGATAGGAGATCGTATGCCGGGAATATGATCCGCGCGAACCAGTTCCAGATAAAAAGAAATTTCGAGGATCTCGGGAAACCGCGCGACCGAACGCGGTGGGGTTTCACGCCGCCGACGGTAAACGCGTCGTATTCGCCTGTCGATAATGTCATCACTTTCCCTGCCGGCATTCTACAGCCGCCATTTTTTAATTTCGATGCGGATGATGCGATCAATTACGGCGCAATCGGCGGAGTGATCGGCCACGAGATCACGCACGGTTTTGACGACCAGGGCAGCCGCTTCGACGCCAACGGCAACTTGAAAATGTGGTGGACGTCCGATGACCGCTCGAAATTCGAAGAGCGCGCGGCGTGTGTCGTCAAGCAGTTCAACGAATATGAAGTTCAGCGGGGATTATTTATCGACGGCAAGCTTACGCTCGGAGAAAACATTGGCGATTTTGCGGGATTGACCGTCGCGTATGACGCTTTCATGAAGTCGCTTGAAGGCAAACCGCGTCCGGCAGATATCGACGGATTTACGCCCGAGCAGCGGTTCTTCCTCGGATGGGCTCAGGTTTGGGCCGGCAAATATACACCCGAGGCAGAACGCCAGCAGGTCAAGAGCAACGTCCACTCGCTGCCGAAATGGCGCGTGAACGGCCCGCTATCAAACATGCCGCAGTTCGCAAAGGCTTTCGGCTGCAAATCCGGCCAGCCGATGGTCCGCGAGAATGCCTGCATGATCTGGTAATCATTGGCCACCAAATGCAAAGCTGAGGCCGTCCCTCCGGGCGGCCTTTTTATCTATCGGCGGCCCACTTCCCCGCCTGTTAACTGCGGATTGCCTATTCGCCCCATCGCTTCCAACTTCGCGCATTTCTTGCAAAATTGATAAGATTGGGCATCTTATATATCGGCTTACGCCGATACCCTATGACCGGCAAAATTAATTTAGCACTCTCGTTGAGTATAGCTGTATCAACTTTCTGCGGTACGGCCTGCCAGGCGACAGATCTGACGACACCCACTGTCGTTGCGGAAGATGCCCCCCTGTCGAAACGCAGCCAAACGCCCGAACCCGTTATCATCGCGGCGGTCGGCGATATCATGCTTGGGTCGACATCGATCGACGATACGTTCCTGCCGCCTAACGACGGCCGCGACATGTTGAACGATGTGGCCCTCTTGCTTCAATCCGCGGATATCGCATTTGGAAATCTCGAAGGCCCGCTTATCGACGGTGGAGAGACAACAAAATGTCCGCAGGTCGAGCCTCCCGCACCTGTTGAACCCGTTCCGCTCGAAATGCCCGAGCAACCCGTAAAGCCCGTAAAACCAATCCGATGCTTTGCATTCCGATCGCCGACGCGATATGCAAAGCACTTGAAGGAAGCCGGGTTCGATATTCTCAGCCTCGCGAATAATCACGCCCTGGATTTCGGCGACGAAGGCCGGATCAGCACCCGCAAAGCTCTCGACGAGATCGGGATCGCTCATGCCGGAAGCGCCAAAGGGAAACACGCGATGACAGTACTTGAAGCCAGAGGGCAAAGGATAGCGTTTGTCGCGTTTGCCCACAACGCTTTCGTGCCGAATGTAAACGACCTGCCCGCGGCGCAACAGTTTGTTCGTGATGCGGACAAGATCGCGGACATCGTCGTGGTTTCCTTCCACGGCGGATCGGAAGGCGCAAACGCCGAACGCGTGCCGAGGCGTACTGAAATGTTGGGCACGGAAAAACGTGGAAATCTACCATTATTTGCCCGTACAGTGATCGATGCCGGAGCCGATCTGGTGCTCGGGCACGGGCCGCACGTGCTTCGCGGAATGGAGGTCTACAAAGGCAGGCTGGTGGTTTACTCAATGGGCAATTTTGCCACGTACGGTATGTTCAATCTGAAAGACGTGCTTGGTCTGGCTGCAATATTCGAATTGAAGATCGACCCGAGCGGAAAATTTCTCGGCGGCAAGGTCTATCCCGTTAAACAGATCGACCGTGGCATTCCGGTCCTCGATCCCGAAGGCTCTGCAACACAAAAACTTAGAGCGCTTTCAATTGCCGACTTCGGTGCCGCCGCGCCGAAGATAGCCGATGATGGGACAATCTCGCCGAACTAGCCCTATTTTTTGCTTTTTTCGATCTGTTTCACCAGTTTGCCGGCGTGGTTTCGGGCTATCAGCGGTATACGCTCGTCATTTGCCAATCCCTGAAGAAACGGTACCATCTGTTCCGGGTCGGCGATGTCTTTACGGCGAAGCATTGAATCGAAAGAATCAATCAATCGCGGAGATTCGAGAGGTTGATTTTCACGAGCGACCGTTATGTCGAACATCCAAATATACTGATTGCCAAGCTTTCGATATTCATCAGCCAAAGCTTTCGCATCTTTATTCTGAGTCCAATTGTATTTTGCTGTCCGCTCGCGGCCGTCCTTTCTGACCGTTATTGAGGCATTGCCCAGATGCGAATAGTCCTTCTCGTATTGATAATCCTCAGTGGAATTTAGGAAGTCCAATGCATTCAGGGCATTGTTAAGCCGCTCGAGCGTCGCCGAAGACAATTGGATCGGATCGGTAACTGTTTCGTCAAAACCCTTCTTTGTGAACGAGATAAAGCCTTTTCCTGAATCATCGTGTTCAATCACGATCTTCGATGTTGTAAAATTCGGCTGGTCAAATTGGTAGATATGCGTCGGTTGAAAGCCCTGGTCCGCCGGCTTCGGATCGACTTTGGAAGTACGTTTGTTTACTTTGTTATTGTTGCGGTGCTGAACACTCTCGGACGGTCGGGAATTCGCTTTTTCGGGTTCGGGCGAAGGCAACGGCGTGGCAACCGCTCCAGGTCTTGCCGGAGTAGGACGCGCGGTTCGTTTTCGGGCCGCTGTTTGAGCCGACGCGGTTCCGACAAAAAAGATACATAGGGTCACAACGCCCAGAGAAAGAAAAACAAACCGTTTGATCATTCCACTTCGCATTTCGCACGGTCAAGTGCCGAATCTGAACGCAATTTACGAACCGCAATATCAGCCAAGCACGAATAGGTCTGGCCTAATGTCAGTCGTCCCAGCAAATAATATTGATGATGGAACTTCGCGAATCGTTCGTAAACCGCTCAAAAAAATATGCTTTCGGTCAATCGAATTTTACCGAAACCACTTTTGAAACGCCGGCTTCCTGCATCGTCACGCCGTACAACGCGCGCGCTGCCTCCATCGTGCGTTTATTATGAGTGATCACGATAAACTGAGTTTTTTCGGACATCTCCGAAATTTTGTTCACGAATCGGCCAACATTTGCTTCGTCGAGCGGGGCATCCACCTCGTCCAGCAAACAAAATGGCGATGGCCGGTATTTGAATATGGCCAGAATTAGAGCGATGGCGGTCATCGCCTTTTCTCCGCCGGACAGCAGCAGAATGTTCTGCAGCCGTTTTCCTGGCGGCTGTGCAACGACCTCGATGCCGGCTTCGAGAATGTCTTCGGATTCGAGCAGCGTCATCTCGCCCCGGCCGCCGCCAAAGAGATCCGAGAAAAATTCGACGAAATTCGCATTGATTGCTTCGAATGCGATCTTGAAACGCTCGCGCGACCGCTCTTTGATCTCACGAAGAGCCTCTTCTGTTGCTGCGATGCTGTCAATGATGTCCTGCCGCTGTGACGTGAGAAATAAGAGCCGCTCCTCGGCTTCGGCCAGTTCCTCAACGGCCAGCATATTGATCTCGCCAAAATTGTCCAGTTTTTGCCGCAGGTCCTCAGTAGTAGAACGCGCGGCCTCTAGATCAAAATCGTCGTCAAGATGCTCGGAATCGACGAGTTTGACGATCGGGATATTCAGCTCATGCGAACAATTCTCACTAATATTCCTTAAACGTGTTACCGTCTCGGCCTGCCTGATCTCGATCGCGGCTCGCTCGTTCCGGGCCTCGGCAGACCGCTTGTTCAGATCCGTGAGTTCCCCGCTCAATGCGTCGGCAGCCGTTCGTGCCGACTCGACAGACGCGGCGGCGGCGGCGGCTGACACGCCTTCCTTTTCGATCTCGGCAGCAGCCGATTCGATCCGGCTCGCTATCTCGGCGACCGATGCCTTAAGGGTTTTGATCTTCTCTTCATTCTCGGTGATCTCAATATTTTGAACCGCCAGCCTCGACTGCAGCTCCTTTTCCTCGTTCTCGATCCGGCGAAGCGCCGATTGGACCGATCGCCGACGCTCGCTCGAGGTCGCGGCGACCATCCGTTTTTCAGTCAGCGTATTATTTTCGAGATCGGCGGCATGCCTCGCGTCGTTAAGAACGATCGAAATCTCGTTAAGCTTTTCCTCGGCGGCGACGCGTTCTTCGCGAGCGACCCTCGCGCGGCTTGAAGCGTCCTCTTTACGCGAACGCATTTCCACGATCTCGGATTCGATCTGTGTGATCTCTTCTGCAACGACCTTGCGGTGGCGTTCGGAGCGTTCGATCTCCTGCCGGGCAGATTTCTCCCGCATTTCCAGCGTGATCAATCCTCGTTCGACCTTAATGATGAGCGACTGAACGTCGACCGTCTTCTCTTCCAATTCGGAGAGAGCAACGCGGTCGGCGAGTACGGCCGCTTCGGATCTTTCGATCGAGGAACGAAGCTTGGTCGTAGATTTTTCAAGCTGCTGAAGCTCGCGTTTGAACGCCAGTAGAGATGTGTTCTTTTCGTTTGCCGCGGAACGTCCGCTGAGGAACAACCGCCCACCGAAGAGAATGTCACCGGCGTTATCGATGAGCGTGCCTCCTTTGTTTTCGGCCGATCCCGATATCGATTCGACGATGCCTGCCGACATTTCGCGGGGAAAAATATCGTTCAGAATTTGACGGACTTCTCCGCTCACGCCCATTGCATCCGCAATAGTGTTCGGGTTATCGAGCTTCTCTGCCCGCCCGTTCGTCCCTTTCGGCAATTCGAGTATAGCGATCCGGCCGACGTCGTTCGTCCTGAGCCAATCGCGGACCTTCGTCATGTCGTCGCTGCCTTCAACGAGGACGGCCTGAAGGTAATTGCCAAACAGGCTTTCCACCGCTTTTTCGGCCGAATCGGAAACGTTTAGCTGGTCTGCAAGGACACCGGCAAATTTAACGCCGATCTTCTCCTGAGCAGCGAATAGCTTCTGTACTGATGGAGTGTAAACGGCCCGTTTTTCTTCGAGCTCGAGCAGCGTGTCGAGCCGGTGCTGCTTGCCCATATACTCGTCCTTCAGCGTGCGAAGCTCCGCCTCCGACAGTCTAAGCGTTTCTCTTGCAGCATTTGCAGCGGCGGCAATCGATGCCTTTTCCTTTTGATAGCCTTCGAGCTTGGCATGTTCTTCGACAAGATCGGCGGCTAGCCTTTCGGCTTCTTTTTGATGTTCGCCATGGGTTTCGATCGCACGTGCACTTTCGCGTTTAAGTCCTTCGATTCGCTCGTTTAGTTTTTCGATATTACTGTCGAGCTGCCGCCCGATCTCGTCAAAACGCTCGATTGCCGCTGTATGTTGAAGCAGTTCCGTCCTAATGGCCTCGCGCTCGGACTCGATCTTCCCAACGTCACCGAGCTTTGCACGATAAACCTCCTCGGCGGATCGAAACGCAAGTTCAGCCTGACCCGCCTCTTCGCGTTCGCGGGCGTCGTCCTTTTCGAGTTTCTTGTATTCGGACGAAAGAAATTCCAGGCGCTTTTCGGTGTTTTCGATCTCGGTCCGGATACTTTCGAGGCGCAGTGTCAGATTCTGGATCTGCTCGTTCTGGTAGCGATGCTCACGTTCGGCACGGTCCCGTTCTAGCGCATTCTGCGAATGAAGGCCACGGAGTTCCGCAAGCTCTGCTTCAGCGGTGCGTGCTGCTTGGGTCGCGACCCTGAACGCCTCTTCCTTGGCAGAAACCTCATAGGCAAGCGAGGCCTCCATCTTAACGGCTTCATCGAGCTGCCTTGCCAAGTTTTCCGCAAGGGCCGTGAAATGTCTGCCTTCGGCGGCAAAAAGCTGGCGTAAAAGGACGCGAAACTCTTCCTGTAATATCTTGTACCGGCGGGTTTTAGCTGCGTGGCGACGGAGCGAGTTCGCCTGTTTTTCGACTTCGGAAACAATGTCGGAGATTCGGCTCAGGTTTCCCTTTGCAGAGACCAGCCGCGATTCGGCGGCACGCTGTCGCGTGCGAAATTTTGAAATGCCCGCCGCTTCTTCGATCAGGCTGCGTCGATCACCGGGTTTCGCCGACAAAATCTGTCCGATTCGGCCTTGTTCGATGATCGCGTAATGTGATCCAGAAAGGCCAGTGCCGGCGAACAGGTCCTGAATATCGCGTAGCCGGCAGGTCTTGCCGTTGAGTTGATATTCGCTTTCGCCCGAAAGATATAGCCGCCGTGCAACCGATATTGCCTCGCCCGGAGCAAAATCGAGTGCGAACGACCTCGGCCGCCAATGCCGTTTCGTCTTTATCTTTGACTCAATAGGGCGTACCGAACCGACCTGAGCAGCCAGTGCCGTCTCAGCCGCCATCGGCTCCGGAACAAACCCATTTCCTTCTGCTACGATCGACAGCTCCGCAGACCCATCCGCTGACATCTCTTCGGAAGCTGTTTCCTCAGGGTCGGGGTCAATAGCCTGCATATCGACTGCGTGTTCGTCGATCTCCGCTAGTGCTTCGTCGATTTGTTCAAGTTCCGGTTCGTCCTGCCCCAGCGCGTCCTCATCACGAACTAGGTGCAGGATCACTTCGGCCATTCCGCTGGGTTTGCGATTTTTGCTCCCTTGAAATACGACATCCTTCATTTCGCCGCCACGTAGAGATTTGGCGCGCTGTTCGCCGAGCACCCACGAGATCGAATCGGAAACATTCGATTTGCCGCAGCCGTTAGGCCCGACCACAGCCGTTATCCCGTTTCCGGTAAAGACGATCTCGGTATAATCAGCAAAGGATTTAAAGCCTGTAATTTCGAGGCGTTGGAGCTTAAACATTCTTTGGCATCAGGGAAAGAGAACAGTCTTTTATTTTGTTGTATCAGTACGTGGAAGTCAACCAATACCACGTGTTTTACGGCATCCGGGCAAAAAATAGGGCCGCTTGCGACGGCCCTGTTTTGAGGTTGCTCAAGGGTAATGGGGTTCACCATTTCTCGCCGTCGGGACTCCGAAGGCCTTGCTGCTCGGCTCGTTCGTTGTCTAGTTCGGTCAACACATCGAGGAGAAAATTGGTATTGCTGGAAACGTTGATCACGACCGGAAACTCCTGCTCTGCGGTCGAAAATTCGAACGTCCCGGAATTGATCTCGATGATATCGCGAAACGCCTTAGTTCCGTTATGGCCATTGCATTCCGCATCGACGATCTTGCCTTCATTAAAGGCAACGTTTGCGAGGTGCAGGTCGGTCTTCATTACCAGCAGGCCAGTCATTTTGGCGCTTTCGATTACCTGAACGGCATCGAAGACGCTTACATAGGCCAGATTTCCGGCGAAAGTGACGTCGGTTCGGACCTTTTGAGGCGTTTTGTCGCGATTTGCGGCGAAATCCGGACGGCGGGCACGACGAATGGCTTCGAGCCCGGGCGCCACGGAAATCCTTGGATCTAAAAGCTTTGCCTCTTGTAGGCGGTCGTATGCGTGATCGAACTCTTCGCGGCCGATATAAAGACTAACGAGAGCGAGACACTGACGGGCAGCCTCGTCTAAGTTCTTTTGTTTCACACAGATATCCCGCATCTTCTCACGAAGCGGGATCGAACGCGGGCTGCGTTCCAGCGATTCGCGAAGCAGCGCGAATGCCTTTTCGGGCGAACTGTATTTAACAAAAAGGTCCGCGTCGAGGAGAACGGATTCAAGCGATACTTCGGTAAAAGGGACGCCGGCTCTTTCGATGATCTTGTCCATAACAGGCAGGGGCTGAACAACAAGGTTCAACACTTTAAAACTACCACAAAAGACTCTTGGCTGTCATTAAAATTTCTGGGGAACCTTTCGTACTCTCGCCTCTAATCGAATTCGCACAAAATAATTTTGGAAACATTCAATAATGCACTTCCAGTCCGTGTTCCAGCGGATCTATGATCGGACTTGGCTTTTGCCATCGATACAATTTGCTTTGCGTTGGCAGCCGCTCTTCGGACGTACGCCTTGGGCAATGAGGGCGTTAAGACTTCTCGTGCATTTGAACGACATTTGAATATTGCCCTGCGGCGGCGTGCGGTTCTCACCGTATTTGTGATAAATTTATTTTCGTCGCGGCTGCAACGGCCAAAACGACCTCGAAATTCCGCGTGAAAAAATCTGCGCCGAATTTCGGTATCGAAGCATCAAACGTTGGTTCGATCGCAAGGTGACCTAACTTTAAGCCGGAAAGCCCCCGCCCGGCGGTAAATCGAAACTGAAAACTTAACCGTAGTAAAAATTGGAAAAATGAAGAAGTATTTATCGCTCGCAATAGCGGCCGTCGTGTGTGCCGCCGTGTCGTATTTTGCTTTTCCACGTGCAAGCGCACAGCAGGCCGGCAATTCGCAGGCGGCAGAACGCAGCGCGCGCTTCGCAGCGGCGAAGGACAAGGTCAGAAGTGCCGGTTCTGTTCGACTGATCGTCAGACTAAAGGCAGATTTTGAGCCTGAAGGCCGGCTTCCCGAAGCGGCCCGTGAACGCCAAAGAAACAATTTCAAAAATGCTGCCGATAGGTTCGAGAACCGGTATGCAAACCTGCGTTCGGCCGAAGTTAAACGATTCAAGTTCATCCCCTTCGTCGCGGTAGAAGCGGACGAAGCATTGATAGCCGAGATCGAGAACGATCCCGAAGTTCTGAGTGTGGAAGAGGATGAATTGGCAAGGCCGACCCTCGCACAAAGCACACAGATAATCAGTGCCCCAGCCGCTTGGGCAAGTGGCTTCACGGGGCTAGGCCAGACAGTCGCGATCCTCGATACGGGGATAGAAAAAACACACGGATTCCTCGCGGGGAAGGTCATTGCCGAAGGATGTTACTCAACAACCTCTCCATCCGGCGGAACAAGCCTCTGCCCCGGTGGGGTAGCGTCGACCACAGCAGCAGGTTCGGGAGCCAATTGCGCAGCCAATGTTGACGGCTGTGACCACGGGACCCACGTCGCCGGCATCGCCGCAGGCCGCGGAACCTCGTTCAGCGGCGTTGCCAAGGACGCGAACCTGATCGCTATCCAGGTATTTTCGCGGTTCGATTCGGCGTCCGACTGCGGATCCGATCCGGTACCGTGCGTCCGCTCGTATAGTTCGGACCAGATACGCGGCCTCGAACGAGTTTACGAATTGTCATCGTCTATGAACGTAGCTTCGGCAAATCTGAGTTTAGGCGGTGGACAGTTTTCAGCAACCTGCGATGCCGGCCGCAGCAGTTACAAAGCAGCGATAGATAATTTGCGATCCAGTAATATCGCGACGGTAGTTGCATCCGGCAATGATGGTTCAACAACCGGAATATCATCGCCGGCATGCATCTCAACGGCCGTGAGTATCGGTTCGACCAACGACACGGTCTATCAAGG
>JAEZIT010000057.1 GCA_023436495.1 Acidobacteriota bacterium | reverse complement strand
ACTATAATAAGACCGAAGAAAATACGGGCATTGCGGAATTGATCATTTCGAAACAGCGAAACGGCCCGACTGGGACGGTTAGAATGGCGTTCCTGAGGGAATTTACGCGATTCGAGAATTATTACGGCGAGTAGGATATGAGCGAAGATCTGCGTTACCCTATCGGAAAATTCGACAAGAGTTTCGAGCCGACGATTGAGCTGAGGGGTGAATTTATCGCTGCGATCCAAGAATTGCCGGCAGTACTGGCCAGAGCGGTCGAAGGGCTTTCCGAGGTGCAGATCGACACGCCGTACCGGCCCGGCGGGTGGACGGTGCGTCAGACGGTGCATCATGTCGCCGACAGCCACCTGAATTCTTTTTGCCGCTTCAAGCTTGCCCTGACCGAAGACCTTCCGACGATCCGGCCGTACGATGAAGCGAAGTGGGCGGAGCTTTCAGACAATCGACTGCCCCTAGATGTTTCGATGAAGATAATCGAAGGCATTCACGAACGCTGGGCGGCGATGCTGAATGCGATGTCGGATGATGATTTCGCGCGGCGACTGAAACACCCGGAATCGGGGGAATGGATGTTGGACAAGATGCTTGGGCTATATGCCTGGCACGGACGGCATCATACTGCACACATCACCGCCCTGCGCGAACGGGAAGGCTGGCAGTAGTTAAATATTACAGGGAATAAAGGGTTGAATGTGGTGGGCGCATAAACGGTCCTATTCACGTTAGGCCCACGCATCTCTGATCTTTGTTCGTATGGCAGAAGAGCTTGCGCCAAAACGACTCGTCTCGTTGGATGTTTTCCGCGGTATGACTATCGCTGGGATGGTCCTGGTAAACAATCCGGGCACCTGGAACTCGATTTACGGGCCGCTGAAACACGCCGAGTGGCACGGTATTACGCCGACCGATTATATCTTTCCATTCTTTCTGTTCATCGTTGGCGTGGCAATACCGATCGCGCTTGGCAAGCGGCTGCACGAGTGCATCAAACGTGGTGTTTATGTAAAGATCCTGGAACGCGCAGCGGCTATATTCGCGACGGGGATCGCAATGTCGGCGATACCGCTGTTCGTAATGGGTGAGACGACAATACCGTGGCCGTTGAAATGGCTTGCGGCGCTGTCGATGATAGCTTCTCTATTCTTTTTGCTGGTCAGGAACTTTAAGATCGCGTTCGGACTGATCGGCGTTTGGGCTGTGATCGTCATCGGCGGTTACCTGGCTGGATATGAATTCGGCTGGTACAACGTCGCGACGATGCGAATTCCGGGCGTGCTTCAACGCATCGCGGTCTGTTATCTCGTTGTTTCTCTTATATTTCTGCACACAAATTGGAAGCAGCAGACTATGATCGGCATCGGGCTGCTGCTGCTGTATTGGCTATTGATGACCATCGTGCCGGTGCCGGGCTGTGACGTGGCAACCGTCGACGACAAGGCGTGCAATCTGGCTGCATATCTAGACCGTCTCATATTGACCGAGAACCATATGTGGCGGTCGGCCAAGGTTTTCGATCCGGAAGGTATATTGTCGACAATACCGGCGATCGTGACGACGCTGTCGGGTGTGTTAACGGGAACGTGGCTTGTGGGAACGCCAGGCCGGGCAGAGAACGCGGCAGAGCGTTCGAAATTTCAGATCGTTGCCGGTATGTTCTTTTTCGGGGCTGTTTGCCTTGCGGTGGGCTGGTCATGGAGCCTCGTTTTTCCGCTGAACAAGTCGCTGTGGACAAGCTCGTATGTCGTTTACACGACCGGCCTCGCATTGCTCACGCTTGGATTCTGCTATTGGCTCATAGATATTTACGGCTATAAACGCTGGGCACAGCCGTTCGTCATCTTCGGGGTGAATGCATTGGCTCTCTTTGTTTTTTCGGGAATAATGGCACGTGCGCTCGGGTGGATACGCATTGCCGGACCGGAGGGCAAGGACATCTCCGGCCAGCAATGGATATTCAACAACGTTTTCCTGTCCTGGCTGTCACCGATAAACGCTTCGCTGGCATACGCCGTGTGTTTCATCCTCCTGTGGCTATTCCTGATGTGGCTGCTATATAGAAGGCGGATGTACATAAAATTTTAGGCGGTCATTTCACCTCGAAGTTTCTTATCTCCGAGGCAAGTTCGCGTTCAAGGCGTTCTTTATCGGCTTTCATCGCGGTCTCGTCCTTGTTCATTTGTTCGAGCCGCGATTCCTGTTCGTTCGCCTTAGCAATGTAGCGGGCAATGAGCTGTTTGGCTTCAGGCGTTTTCGCGAGAGCTTCGATATTCTCGCGCAGGCGTTTCTGGTCATTTTCGATCTTTTCGGCCTCGTCTTCGAACGACTCCAGTTTTATCTCAATTTGGTTCAATTGCGAACGAAGGTCGATAAGCTTCTGCAGCCGGGCGCGAGTTGCTTCGTCGATGTAACGCCGCGTCAGAAACATATCGAGGTGCTCACGGTTGATGGCGCGGAGCTGGTAAGAATCCATTAATCCCTGTCGCTCCGATACCGTGAGTGATTGTTTTTCGAACGGTTTCAGCTCGACGCGGAAGCGGTAATATTTTTCCGTGATTATGTTCGGCTTAGGCGTAGAATCTGACAGTCCCCAATTTTTCCGTACGGGGTGTTCGATATAGATGACCTTCTCGCGGTCGGTCTGATTGGTAAGGTGATAGACCTTCGCATCAGTTCGGAAATAATGGACCTGGAACACTCCGTCGACGACCTTTATCAAACTGGCCGGTTCCCGGTCTTCTTTCTGCTCAGCAAAGACCAATGCCCCGAGGTCGAGCGCGAACGAGATCAGCCGCCGCTCTTTCGGCTTGAGCCGTTCCATTAAAGCCTCGCCGGCATAAGCATCGCGATCGAGCACGGTCAGGCTGCCGCCTTCGAATGTCAGCGGCGTAATGTTGGTCAGAAGCATCCCGCCCATCGGCCGCTCTTTCCGGACCTCTTCGTTGTAGATCGAAATGCGCTCGCCGTCCATTTTTGTCTGGACAATGGGTATAAGGGCCGAACGATTTCGCGGCACGGTAACCGGATCATCGATGCGGTATTCGAACAGGTCCCCGAGTTCGTTCCCGGTCGCGGCGGTCGCAACACCCGACTGCTCGCTGACGAGAGCCGTGCTGATCGAGGTCGAAACGCCATCTATCATCATATTATTCTGTGCGGAGACATTTACCGTCTCGTTTATGCGTCCAACGCCGCCGCCGGCGCCTGAACCCATTCCATATCCGCCGCCGCTTCCTTCCCCTATACCGGCCTCGGCGTCGTAGACCTGCGGATCGAGATTAAGGTCGTCGGGAATCGGCACTATCGGGCGATAGCGGAATAGCGGCTTTTGCAGATTTTGAATGAACGAAACGGGCGAGCCGGAAACCATCGACAGCTGCACGTTCTCCCAATCTTCTTCGCTTACATTATCGACGATCGCCCAGCCCTGAAAGAACGGTTTGCCATCGTTGTCGAGCACGACACGGTAGGTCGTTTTCCAGATCGGGGCGGCGACGGTATAACTCACGACCAATTCGCGACGGCCGGCGCCGCGGCTGCTAACGGTGATCGTTTTCGCATCGCGACGGCGCGTCGAGGCCGTTGCGTTCGCAAATTCGTTGAGGTCGCGTTTCGTGCCTTCGTCGAGAAGCCGAACACTGCGGACATCCGCGAGGTCGAAGTTAGTGATGTCTCCGTTTTCCGATGCGATGACGAGATGATGGGTGAAGCCGGCCGGCCTGTCTTTTTCAGCCGGCACGGTACGTTTTTCGACGGTGAGGATCGCACCCGAAGCCGCGCCTTTTGTCGAAGTAACGGAAACCTTTGCACCCTGCAACTGGGACAGTACCTCCGAAATTCCACCTCCGTCGTCGGTCTTTGCTTCTACAGCAAACGGGATTTCGGCCGTACGTGCAGAGGCGGGAAGTGACGAATTGTATGACACGGCACCGATACGGCCTTCACCCAGGTCAAGTACGATCATCGATTTGAGAACGTCGTCGATCTGCGATTGTTTGAAGGAGAGATCGACATCCGCGTCGCCCGTTACAAAACCGCGGCGTTCGATATAGGCCACGCCGTTCGAATAGAGAATGACGCGACGGATCGGGAGAATCGAAACCGCCGGCGACGGCTGTGAAGACGGTTGCTGCACAGGCGTAAGTCGTGTGTTTACTTTGGTTTGGGCTGTGGCCGAAAATGCGCACACGAGTACTGCAAAGAGGAGTATTCTGGACTTCATTTTAGTGTTTCCTTCTAGGTCAGAGTTTAATAAGAGCTTACGCTAAAGGATGAGATGAGTTGAGGATTTGGTTGCTTTCGCGGCCGAAAAGAAGTTTGAACGCGAAAAAACGCGAATAAGAAAATACACGGTTTTCTTATTCGCGTTGATTTGCGTAATTTGCCGGAAATTAAAACTCGGCGTTCGCGGCCGATACGACCTTTTCCGCGGCATCGGCCATGCCTTCGGCGGTCAGTATATTAATACCTGAGTCGCGTAGAACTCGGCGGCCTTCCTCGACATTGGTGCCTTCGAGGCGGGCAACGATCGGAATCGAAACGCCAAGGTTCTTGGCGGCAGCGACAACGCCGTTCGCCACCATATCACAACGGACGATCCCGCCGAAGATATTGATCAGAACGGCTTTCACATTTTCGTCCGCGAGAAGGATGCGGAACGCATTTTCGACCCGTTCCTGCGATGCGCCGCCCCCGACATCGAGGAAGTTCGCGGGTTCGCCGCCGTGAAGCTTGATGATGTCCATCGTGGCCATCGCCAGGCCGGCGCCGTTGACCATACAGCCGATGTTTCCGTCGAGCTTGATGTAGTTCAGATCGAATTTCGATGCTTCGATCTCGAGCGGTTCTTCTTCGTTAAGGTCCCGAAGTTCTGCGTAGTCCTTATGACGGAACATCGCGTTATCGTCGAAATTGACCTTGGCGTCGAGCGCGATCAGCCGATTGTCTTTGGTCAATAGGAATGGATTTATCTCGACGAGCGACGCATCCATTTTTTCGTATGCGTCATACAGTGACAGCATGAATTTGGCCGCCTGATTCACGAGATCGTTAGGAATACCGAGGCCGAATGCTAGTTTCCGCGCCTGGAACGGACGAAGGCCAACGGACGGGTCGATCGTTTCCTTCAGGATAAGTTCGGGCGTTTCTTCGGCAACTTTTTCAATATCCATTCCGCCGGCGGACGATGCCATGAAGGTGTTGCGGCCCGTGACGCGGTCGAGCGTGATACCGAGATAGAACTCTTTGTCGATCGGCAGGCCTTCTTCGACGAGAAGCGTCTTTACCTCGCGGCCTTCGGGACCGGTCTGATGCGTGACCAGGTTCATTCCGATCATCTGCTCGGCGATCTCGCGGGCCTCTGCCGGCGATTTGGCCAGCTTGACGCCACCGCCCTTACCGCGGCCTCCGGCGTGGATCTGTGCCTTGACGACAACAACGTCCGTGCCGAGTTCTTTCGCCGCAGACTCAGCCTCGTCTGCCGTGCGGGCAACGATGCCGCGCGGAACGGGGACACCGTACTGTTTGAGAAGTTCTTTCCCTTGATATTCGTGAATTTTCATAGCGTTTTGAAAAGTAAATTCTAGCGTTCAAAGGGATAAAACGCAAAACGGGACGTGGGTAGGGCAGGAATGGGAATGGGGGTGGAGGAGTGGAGGTTGCTATGATCCTCCACTCCTTCCCTCAGTTATTTCTTCTGCGTGGTATCGACCTCGATCTTCGAGAGCTTCCATTCCTTGCCTTCGGGAATGTAATTCAGTTCGAATTTTGTGACGTTGGGCGATGTTGGGTATTTGCCTGACAATTTCAGCGTCTTGAACCCAACTTCGCGGCCGATCGCGGGTTCGGGCGAGAAATCGGCCTCGAGATCACTGATCGACCCTATCGAAATATTCATGTCGATGAATCCCTGAAACACCGATTTAAGGCTTTCAGGCGTTGTTTGCTTCTGCCACGGTTTACAGATATTGGAATGAAATTCAGTGAAATCTTCGGTCTGAACGGCAGAATTAAAATCGAGCAGCGTAGTTTTGACCAATTCCTGAAGGGCAGCATCCGACGGAACTTCGCCGGTCGATGCGTCCGCTTTTTCGGCAGCCGGCTTCGTCTTTCCGAAAGGGTCGTCGGAAGTCTTTCCGGAATCGCTGTTTGCGGCAGTCCGGTTGGAATTATCTTCCTTTCCCACGTTGGAAAGGTCGATATCGCCGCATGTGCAGCCCAAAGCGACGAGCGATACGATCGCCAATGCGAGCAAGCCACTGTACTTATCGCGGCCGAACAATAGTTTGTTGATCACGGTTTTCATAAATGTTCCTCAAGTTTCAGAATAGAAAAAAATCATTTTCGCCAGGGTTCCAGCAGGTTGATCCAGCTCGCGACGGTGCGCTGATATTCGCTCGAGCATCGCACAGCGCGTTCTTTTGGCAGGTAGCCCTCGTCCACGATCATCGAATAACGTTCGGTGTTTGATCCGTATATCATGCATAACGAATTATAGAAACGCTGTTCCTGAAGCAGATGTTCGTCTGCCATGCTGCGGCTGTCGGCGGTGCTGTGCTTCGATTCGATCAGGAACGCGTCCGCCGCTGCGAAGACGGCCTTTACGCCGTCGTCGCCGAGCTCTTCGATATTTATAAAAGACGAACAGCGGTCGGCGGCGTCCTCTTCATTACCGGTTATCGGCAATTGATAAGTTTCGATCAGCGCATGCCCGATCTCGTGCAGAAAAACAAAGCGGACCGCGTCAAACATCTTTGTGTAAGATGTTTGCTCGTCCATTCCACCAACGCGGAAAACTTTGAAGAAATGTTCCATAAGCTCGTAACAAACAGTTACGGAACTGTCGTTCGGATTATAGAATGCGTTGACCTCGTTGCAGTCCTTGGTGCGAAGCTCAATATCCTTCGGCAAGATCAGCGAACGGTTGAGTCGGTCCGCTGCTTTTTCAAGAAGCTTCTCCTGCTTTACCTGGCGATCGATCTCAGCATAACGCTGGTTCGTGACAGGTTCGTGAACGACAATAAAATCGCCGTCGTCATTCTTTAGATTCATTGCCGCCGGTTTGCCTGCGGCGGATTCTTTCGCGGGCGTAGATTCGGCTTGCGGCGTTTCATCCCGGTTGCGGTCGACATCGCGGTCTGATGGACACACACATGCGGTTACAACGCAAAGCAACCCCAGGGCTAATAAAAGATTAGTTAAATTTTTTGACATAGATCCCGGTGTCAGGATGGAAATATGATTAGACATAATTAGACGCGTTTATGTCAATTTATTGCGCAGCAAAAACTGAGTTTTTCACCACGGAAGTATTTTATTTTTTGCGAGATGAACGGAATGGAGTGCGATAACAAAACGGCCTCTCCGTTAATTTTAGTGACACTCGGGTCTTTTGCAGGAATTCTGTAAAGGCGAGAATCCGCCGTTACGAACATCAGAGCGTCGCATTTATGCAAAAAGGCCGCCCTTTCGGACGGCCCTGGTCTCTGTCGATCAGACAGGCTTATTCCGATCTTTCGACAAGTTTGAGCAACGTTCGAACGGCAACGCCGGTCGGGCCTTTAGAGTGGTGGGGTTTGGCCGCGTCAGCCCAGGCCGTGCCCGCTATATCGAGATGAGCCCATTTGGCTTTGTCAACGAATTCCTCTATGAACACGGCACCCATTATCGTGCCGGCTTTGCCGCGGGGTCCGATGTTCTTGATATCGGCAATGTCGGATCGGATCTGTTTGCTGTAGGCCTTGCCGAGCGGGAGCTGCCAGAAGTTCTCGCCGGCGTCTTTGCCGCACTCGATGATCTCGTCGATAAATTCCTGATCGTTACCCATAATGCCGGTATTGACGTCACCGAGGGCAATGATTACAGCGCCGGTCAGCGTCGCCATATCGACAATACGGGTCGCGCCTTGCCGTTCAGCATAAGCGACGGCGTCGGCTAGAATTAGACGGCCTTCGGCATCTGTATTCAGGATCTCAACGGTCTTGCCGTTCATGGCGGTGACGACATCGCTTGGCCGCGAAGCCTTGCCATCCGGCATATTCTCAACCGCCGCAACGACGCCAATGACCGGGATTGAAGGTTTAAGCAATGCGATGGCACGCATTGTCCCAAGGACAGTGGCGCCGCCGGACATGTCGTATTTCATCGCATCCATACCCTCGCCGGGTTTGAGCGAAATGCCTCCGGTATCGAATGTGATGCCTTTGCCCACGAATGCAAGCAATTCATTTTTCGCCCCAGTATTCTTCTCGGGCGTATAACGAAGAATGATCATCTTCGCCGGCTGTTCCGATCCCTTAGAAACGCTGAGCAGGGAACCCATGCCGAGCTTTTCCATTTTAGCTTCGTCAAGGATGTCGATCTTGAGGCCGGTTTCTTTTGCCATTCTGCGGGCGCGTTCGGCCATTTCGGTCGGATGCAGGATGTTCGGCGGTTCATTAGCGAGCTCTCGCGTAAAGTTCAGCGATTCGCCTATTGCTTGTCCGCGAGCGACGCCGGACTTAAGATCCGCGGGTTTAGCCCCTTCGATGCAGACGACGAAACTGTTTACCGTACGTTCGTTCTTGTCCTTGGTCTTGTATTTGTCGAGCTCGAACTGGCTGAAGACGAATCCGGCGACGGCGTTTTGGGCGACATCGACTGTTGAGGCCGATTCGCATCGGGGAAGCAGCGCGAAGCTTTTCACGTTTCGCTTGCGTAGATAGCGGGTTGCACCGCCGGCGACATTATCGACATCGGAGGCTTTATACTCGGCCTTGTCGCCAACCCCGATAAGCATAAGGCGACTCGCTTTTGTCTTTCCCGACGGATTGAACCTGATCAATGCAGTATCGCCTATCTCGCCTTTGAATTCTTCAGCCTTGATCAGCGGAGCAATGAGGCCGCCGGTCAACTGATCGAGGTCTTTCAGTACCCCGGATGAGGCATCTTCGTTCTTAAAAACCGTAACGGCGAGCGCTTCGACGTTGGCTTCGGCAAAATTGCCGTTAATTCCTTGAGATTTCATTTGTTCCTCAATAAATGTTAGACTTGTGTGAGCACAAAAACTTGTTCTATCTATAACTTATCTAAGCTTTTCTTTCAACTCCTGACGAGTTTCGCGGTCGATCGTTTTCCGCATTTCGGTCTCACGTTTATCGTACAGCTTTTTACCTTTCGCGACGCCGATCTCGAATTTGATCCGGCCGTTTTTCCAGTAAATGCTTGTAACGACAAGCGTCATTCCTTTCTGCACTGTTTCTTTTTCAAGCTTTTCGATCTCGCGGCGGTGAAGCAGCAGCTTACGCGAACGCAGCGGCTCGTGGTTCTCGCGGTTGCCGTGGGAATACGGTGAAATGTGGGCATTGAGCAGCCAGACCTCGCCGTCTTTTACCGAAACGTATGAATCCTTTAGTTGGATCCGTCCGGCCATAATACTCTTGACCTCAGTTCCTTTCAGAACGGCCCCGGCCTCGAATTTATCGAGAACGTGGTATTCATGAAAGGCTTGGCGGTTGGTAAGGATCTCTTTTTCGTTGGACATATCAAATTAATTGCAAATAGAAAGGATAACGGAAAACCAGCTAAGCCGAAACTGTGAACGCTGACAATCGAAACTCGATGCCAAACGGTGGGCGATTTGACAACCTACGAACTCGTTACGTAAATTATAAATGACGCTGGGAGATCGTCTAATGGTAGGACTGCAGTCTCTGGATCTGCCTATCGGGGTTCGAATCCCTGTCTCCCAGCCAATTTTTTATGGACGGATGGCATGAGACGGCGATCCGAGTCCGCTATGCGGAGACGGACCAGATGGGCATCGTCCATCACTCCAATTACCTTATCTGGTTCGAGGCGGGTCGAAGCGATTATTGCCGGGCGCGTGGTTTTTCCTACAAAGAGATGGAGGAAAAAGCCAATTCGCTGCTGGTCGTAGCCGAAAGTTACGTTCGATATAAATCCCCTGCATATTACGATGACCTGCTGGTCGTGAGAACGAAGATCGGAGAGATCCGAAGTCGTTCGCTGCGTTTTGTTTATGAGATCGTGAGGCCCGCGGACAGCGCGCTCGTCGCTGAGGGCGAAACGCTCCACCTCGTTACGGACGCCAGCAAAAAGGTCAGGTCGCTACCCGACGTTTATCGCGAAAAACTTCTGGCCGAACCCATAGCGGCCACGGATGCCTTTCCCGCGAACGAAGCCCCGCACTGAAATCCTCCTGACTTGAATACCGTAACTGCCTAGCATACACTTGAAGTAATGCCTGGTTCAGCCCGTGCGGAGCTTTATTTTATTGCCGCGATGATGTTTTTGATTCTCGTACTCAGCGCGGCATCGGTGTACGTCTTTTTCCGGACATTGCGAAAGGAGAAAAGCCTAAAACAGGCCGCAAACGACCCGGTGAAGCAATCCAGCGAACCCGTAAGCGAACCGGAACCGGCCGAATCGGATTCCTTATCCTGACGTTATCATTTTTATGCCGCATTCGAAGATCTTGGACAAGGAAAAATGCGTCCTTGTGGTCGTTGATATTCAGGAGGCATTTCGTCATGCGATCGGCGATCTGGCGGTTGTGGCTTCGCGCGCGGCTATGGCGGTGCGCGGGTTTCAGGTTCTGGAAATCCCCGTTATCGTCACTGAACAATATCCGAAAGGGCTCGGCAGGACTGTAGAAGAGATACTGTTCACGCTGCCTCCGGAGTTTGAGACAGTCGAGAAGAATTCGTTCAGCTCCTGCGGTTCCGGCGTCTTTATGGACAAGTTAAAAGCGGCAGCCGCGAGCCAGGTCGTGTTGTGCGGCATCGAGGCGCATGTATGCGTCAACCAGACGGCCCATGACCTGCTCGATCAGGGTTTTCAAGTCCATCTTTTGACGGACTGCGTGGCATCGCGATTCGAGCATGACAGACACGCGGGCATATACAAGATGCTCGCGAGCGGAGTCGTTCCGTCAAGCGTCGAGATGGCACTGTTCGAAGCGATGCGTGACTCCACCCACGAAAAATTCAAAGAGATCCAGGCGATCATCAAATAACCGCGACGCGGTCAATTCTTCTTTTCCTTAAGCTTCTTTATAACGGCACGCGTTGCATCGGCAAACTCACCCTTTGGTTCAAGTTTCAGGTAGGTCTCGAAATGCTGTATGGCATCTGCTTCGCGGCCCGCGCGCAGCAGCATGTTGCCCGCAAGCAAATGAGCCTCGCCGAGGTTAGGAGCGAGTTTCAGGGCTCGGCTGACCTCAGCCCAAGCGGATTGGGCCGTGGCTCTGAACTTCGCTTCGTTTTCTGATGTCGGCGCTTTTTCCCACAAGACCTTTGCAAGCGTTAAGTGGCCGGGTGCGGAATCATCGGCGATTTTCAGGCCGTCTGCCAACACGGTCTCGGCCTCCTTATACTTCTTTTGCCGGCGATAAGCTTCGCCGAGAGCAAAGAAGGCCGTCGATGCCTGAGGGTTTATGCGGATCGCCTCGCGAAGCGGTTTTTCAGCCTTTTCCCACTGGCCGAGATCCATGCGAGCTAGGCCCAACATCAATTGGGCTTCTAAATAATCGGGGTAAATCGCGACCGCCTTTTCGAAATGGCCTGCCGCCGCTGCCGAGGCCTCCGATCTGTTCGAAGCAAGATCAGACTTTCCTTTGGCTAATTCATCCTGAGCGGTAATGGGAATGGCAGTGTTTATAACTCCCGGTATGAGCAGGTCGTGCTTACCGCCGGGTACGCGATTAACGGTGCCAACGGCATTGCGGTCCACCGACAGTTCGATATTCAAATAACCAGTGTTCGCAGTGGATAGATCGACACGCTCGCGCACGTCGAGGTAGCCCGGAAGATGTGCCCTGACTTCGTATTGCACTGGGTTAAGGCCGCTAAACGAGAATTTGCCCGTGCGATCGGTTATGATCTGCGAGACGAGGCCACCGGTAAAGCTTTCGATACTGACCAAAACACCTTCGGCGGGTGCTCGGGAACCGGCAAATCTGATCTGTCCGTTAACCTGCAGCGAGAAATTACGCGGAACCGGACGCTGTCCCATCGCGAAGATCGCCGCACCTGTAATTACTAAAAAGAATATTGAGATCTTGAATGACAACGAGCGCATGCGGGCCTCCATAAAACTTAATCGGCCTTCAGTTAGTGAAGGACTATATTATAGCGCCAAATCACGAGGTTCAGAATCCGAGTTTCGTTGGCCGATCATAAAAAAGGGCTGCCCGAAGGCAGCCCCGTCTGCGGTGAGGTCAGAATTCGAATCGCAGGCCGAGTCGCATATTAAATGGTGGGTGGAAAGATCTCGGCTGCAGAAAGTCGACGTTATTAACACCGACTGAAAGTTCTCTAAATTCCTGCGGACGCAGGACCTTTTGGCTATTCGTGATATTGAAGAAATCGGCGACAAATTTCAGCCTCATTCTTTCATTCAATTCCCACGGATAGTCGACGTGCAGGTCGAACCGGTTGTACCAATCGGTTCGACCGAGTTTTCCTCGGCCGCCGACCGGAATTTCACCGGCATTAAGATATACCGGATGGGCGAGGTATTCACTTATTGGAATTCCAGATTCGGAATGGAAGCCGAAACCGAGATTCAGACCTTTCAGGCCGCCGAGCATAGTACTTCCGAAACTACGCTCGCCAAACGCGTAGCTGCCGTAGATATTGATCACGTGACGGCGATCGGAATTGAGCGGGCCGGTCGCAAATTGGTCGCCGAGCAGGTTGAACTCGCCGGCTGTGAAGTCGAACAGCGAACTGATCGAAGGATCGGTCTGACCGTTGTCATTACGAAGGTGGCCCTCGTAATTTCCCTGGAGGCTCGCGATGCGCCAATTGGCAAGAAGCTGCCAATTATCGGAGAAGCGTTTGTTCACCTCGAATTCAACGGCGTGATAGTTTCGAATCGCGTCCGGGAAGCCGTCAGGAAGCCCGTCCGGTATCGCCTCGCCGGCGAGCGGGTTCGGCTCAAAGCAAACTGCTCCGAGGTCCGAGCCGCCACGCGGGTCGGCAACGACGGGGATGTCGAACATTGTCTGGCCGTTCGCTCCGACCGGACCGCAGGCCGCTGGATGCGGGCCGCCGATCGTATATAAGTGAGGGATCGGGTTCGTAGCGATGTCCAGTTGACTGCTGACGTTTGCCAGGAAGTACACCTGTCCGAACAGCCCTTCGTTCGCCTGTTCGGGTGACACCACCGCGAGGTCTTCGACGATCCGTTTCATTCGACGGTCGATATAGCGCGCCGAAAAAACAAAGTTTCTCGGCAGCTGAGCTTCGAATCCGACGACGTGCTCGTTCAGGTAACCAAGTTTGGTTCCCGGATAGATCGGATTCTGCGGGTCATTGGTCGAGACCGTCAGGCCGGCCCCGGTTCCGCCCACTGCGCGATTCAGCAGGTGAGCCGCGTCAAACGCGACGTTGACCGTTCCTAGCGAATTGATCACCGCACACCGGTCAGAGGCTCCGTTGATGACGCAAGGCGCCCATTCAGGAGCAAAGCGCCCGTTGCGGAAGTCCTGCTCGGCGGAAAGCGACCGTTCGGCAAGGTCGAGCGGGATGAACTCGAAGAATCTGCCGAAGTTATAGTAGGCCTTCATTTTGCCTGTGCCGAACGGATCGACCGTGACGCCGATTCGCGGAGCCCAGTTCGCGTTGAAGGTATATTTTGCGCGGTCGCCCGTTGAACCGGGATTGCCGGTTAGGGTCTCTTTTTCCCAGCGGAGGCCGACAAGCGCCGTGACGAAACGGTTAAACCGCCACGTATCTTGAACATACGCGGCATGATAATCGCTTTCCGTTTCAAAGGACGTATCGCCATATTCGCCGCGTGTATGCAAAAGATACACACGCCG
>JAEZIT010000003.1 GCA_023436495.1 Acidobacteriota bacterium | reverse complement strand
GGTAGGAAGGCCCGACCCGGTCCGCGTCCTAATCATCGTACGCGACGGTGAGGCCAAGATTATGCCGGCCGTAATGAAAAATGAGATCTATGTCCGCGATAAATTCGGTATCCGTTACCCGGCTCATTTTTCGCTTACCGCTGACGACGGTACCTCTCTTTCCGTCAATACAGTGCGTTTGCTCGAATCACATTTCTACCAGCTTCGCACGTTCAGCGAAATGTCACTCGATACGCCCGGCTCCGGACACCGCGAAACGATGGCAATGTCCGAGATTCTTGCCCCAAAGACCCTTCAATACCGTTGGCTTGACTGGCTGACCAACCTTCGGACGTCGCGTCGCACCCAATAGCGGCATCCGTACGCAGCTATCCTTGACCTTCGCACCAAGCCTTTTTAAACTAATAGTTTAAACTGACTCTATCTTTAAACGACTATGACACATAATCTTTTCAATACGCGCCAATCATTTACGACCGGATCGGGAAGCGAGGGAGTTTATTATTCTCTTCCTCAACTCGAAAAAGAAGGCATAGGCCATATCTCACGGCTGCCCGTTTCGATCAGAGTCGTCCTCGAATCTGTTCTTCGCAATTTCGATGGCGGCAAGAAAGTAAGCGAAGACAACGTACGGGCCCTCGCCGCTTGGGCGGCCCAAGCCGAGCGTACAGAGGAGATTCCTTTCGTCGTAGCCCGTGTCATCCTGCAGGATTTCACGGGCGTGCCGCTTCTTGTGGACCTCGCAGCGATGCGCTCCGCCGTACAGGCCATGGGCAAGGACCCCGGCGTGATCGAACCGCTCGTCCCGGTCGACCTTGTCATAGACCACTCGGTACAGGTCGATTACTCAGGCAGCGAAGCGGCCTATCAGCGCAATATGGAGATGGAGTTCAAGCGTAATGAACAGCGCTACCGCTTCTTGAAATGGGGAACTCAGGCGTTCAATGGATTCAGCGTCATACCGCCTGGGATCGGTATCGTTCACCAGGTCAACCTCGAGTATCTTGCAAAAGGCGTATTCGAGCGCGAAGGTGTATTTTTTCCGGACACCCTCGTCGGTACCGATTCGCACACTACGATGATCAACGGGCTCGGCATTGTCGCCTGGGGCGTAGGCGGTATCGAAGCGGAGGCAGGAATGCTGGGCCAGCCAGTTTACTTCCTGACGCCGGACGTCGTTGGCGTCAACCTTAGCGGTTCGCTGCCGCAGGGCGCGACCGCGACTGACCTTGTGCTCCGAATCACGGAAATGCTCCGCAAGGCAAACGTAGTGGGCAAATTCGTCGAATTCTTCGGTGAAGGGACCGCTGCTCTCAATGCGACCGACCGAGCAACGATCGCGAATATGGCACCGGAATACGGCGCTACCATGGGCTTTTTCCCGGTCGATGAGAAGACTCTCGAATATTTCACATCGACGGGCAGGACCGAAGAACAGGTCGGAACGATACGTAATTATTACACTGCGCAGGGAATGTTCGGAATTCCGCGTGAAGGCGAGATCGATTTCACGACCGTTCTTAATCTCGACCTAGAAACTGTAACGCCTTCCGTCGCCGGTCCAAAACGCCCGCAGGACCGTATCGAACTTTCGAATCTCGACGACCGTTTTGTTGAACTCTTTACCAAACCCGTCTCCGAAGGCGGCTACGGAAAAGAAAGTTCCGATCTCGAAAAGCGCTACATGGTAACAATGGGCGCACCCTCTGCGAATGGCGAGGTAGTCGCAGGCGGAGGCGAGCAGAATCCGCGTTCGGTGCCGCTACCGATACTGGCTGACGTAAGCGAAAGAAACACTAGCGTTACGACCGAGGTCGAGATGGTAAACAACCGCCCAACGCCGGATCGTGTCGCGATAGATCCGGAGGACTGTCCTGAGGTGAACACCTCTATTGGGAACGGCGACGTTTTGATCGCTGCAATCACATCCTGCACTAATACGTCCAATCCTTCGGTTATGATCGCGGCGGGTATCGTCGCGAAAAAGGCGGCAGAAAAGGGAATGAAGGTTCCTGCTTACGTTAAAACGTCACTCGCTCCGGGGTCGCGTGTCGTTACCGAATATCTCGAACGCACCGGGCTGCAGCAATACCTTGACGAGGTTGGGTTTAACCTCGTCGGCTACGGCTGTACGACCTGTATCGGGAACTCCGGCCCGCTCGAACCGGCGATTGAAGAAGAGATCGTCGAGAACGACATCGTTGCCGCGTCGGTGCTCTCGGGTAACCGCAATTTCGAGGCTCGCGTCCACCAGAACATCAAGGCGAATTTCTTGATGTCGCCCCCGCTTGTCGTCGCCTATGCCCTTGCCGGCACTGTTCTGAAGGACGTGTACCTCGAGCCGATCGGCACGGACAAGGACGGTAACGATGTATTTCTAAAGGACATTTGGGCTTCGCTCGAAGAGGTCAAGGAATATTTGAGCGCCGCGTTCCAGCCTGAGACCTACAAAAAGCTGTACACTGAATTTGCCGAACAGAACCCGCTGTGGAATGACATTCCATCAACGCCCGGCGAGGTTTACGAATGGGACCCGGAATCGACATATATCCAGCATCCGCCGTATTTTGAAGGATTTACCATGGAAACGGGCAAATTCTCCGACGTAACCGGTGCACGGGCTCTCGCCATCTTTGGCGATTCGGTCACGACTGACCATATTTCACCCGCTGGAGCCATCAAGGCAAATTCGCCCGCCGGTCTTTATCTCCAGGAAAAGTGCGTCGAGCCGAAAAACTTCAATTCTTACGGCTCGCGTCGCGGTAACGACAAAGTGATGCTTCGCGGCACGTTTGCCAACGTCCGCATCAAGAATACGATGGTCTCACCGGTCGAAGGCGGGTTTACAAAATTCCAGCCCGACGGCGAGGAAATGAGCATTTATGACGCCGCCATGAAATATAAGGAGGCGAACATCCCGACCGTGATCTTCGCGGGCCAGGAGTACGGTACGGGCAGTTCACGCGATTGGGCCGCTAAAGGCACGATGCTGATGGGCGTCAAAGCCGTGATAACGCAGTCGTTCGAACGCATCCACCGCTCGAACCTCGTCGGAATGGGTGTTCTTCCTCTGCAGTTCAAAGAAGGACAATCGGCGGGATCACTCGGGCTTGACGGAACGGAAACCTTTGAGCTTACAGGGCTTGAAGGCACCAGCGTCAAGCCGCGTCAGGATGTCACGCTCCGGATAACACGCGCCGACGGATCCATAGAAGAGACTCAACTCACTCTTCGGATCGACACGCCGATCGAGGTCGAATATTATAAGAACGGCGGCATCCTGCCGTTCGTGCTGCGCCAATTGCTCAGTTAAAGTTATTTCAACAGCCGGCAACGACCCGACGCGGCGTGGTTGCCGGCTCCCCCGCAAAGCCTCAAGAGCCCACAAAAATCTTGGCAATTCTGGAAATTCGTAGTAAATTCGAATATCTACCTATATTGTATTTTGGCTATTGCGGGACCTTGTCCGCACGGAGATTCATAAAAATGAAAGCTATAATTTCCGCCGCTTTGGCGACGATCCTCACCTTTTCGTCCCTCATTCCGGCCGTCGCGCAAATTGTTTCTGAATCGCAGAAAGCTTCGGCCGATGGAATTGAAAATGCCGGCGTGGTAAGTGACGGCCGCGGCAACTTGGTCCGCTGGCAGATGCCTGACGAGCCAGATACTCTCGGTTTTCTTGTTTACCGATTAGGTGAAAAATCGAGGACACAGATCGGTGGGCTCATCGCTGGTCCTGCTATGAAACCGGGCGGAGCACAGTCGGATGAGATCTATTCGATTCTCGATCCCCAGGGCCGTTCGGATTCAGAGTATGTGATCGAAGCCGTTAGCCGACAGGGGAGAATTATCGCGTCCGAAGGAGCGACCGCTCTGGACACGACCTCATTTTATGGCGACTCAGGAACGATCGCCGCGCTCCGAAACAAGGAGCAGAACTCAACGCCGCTGCTGACCGACAGCACGCTGAACCTTACCAAGGGCTTGATGACTGAACGCGGCGGAACGAACTCGTTAGTAGACATCAATATGCAGCGTTGGGTCGCCGGCCAACCCGGCGTGCGCATCGGTGTGAAAAAGGAAGGCGTATACCGCGTCACGCGCGCCTCGCTTCAATCCAATGGATTTGACGTCAACTCCGATCCTGTGAACTGGCGCCTATTTGCCGAAGGTGAGGAGCAGGATATCATCGTGGGTGGGAACGGCGATTACATCGAATTTTACGGGCGGGGCATCGACATCCCCGAGAGCGATCTGCGTGCGTATTACCTTGTCGCCGGCAACACACCCGGCAAGCGGATGGCGACGAAGCCTGCTACCCGTATGACGAGCACCGTCGCAACCCGCAATTATTCGCAGACCTTCACCTTTAAGGAAAGGGTCAACTACATGTATGACATCCTGAATGGCGAAACGGAAAATTATTTCGGTCGTTTCATTTGGACGCTGGCCGGTACGCCGCCGATCAATTTTCAGCTATCAGGCGTCGACTATAGTTTGCCGACGGCGACGGTCACGATCAAATTTCACGGTTATGGTGTTCAGGCGCATTCCGTTACCTCAACGCTGAACGGCCACACGCTCGGTACGGCAAATGTGAACGGGCAATTCCCTGGACAAGGCGTTTATACGGTCCCGACCTCTTACCTGGTCGAAGGGAACAACTCCTTACAGCTTGTCTCCGGACATTCGGGTGAATATAGCTTTTTCGATTCGATCAGCATTTCGTTCGACCGCAAGTTCGTTGCACAGCAAGACCAGCTTTCCTTTTACACGCTCAATTATCGAAGCGCGACGCTGCAGAACTTCAGCTCCGCCAATGTCCGTCTTTATGACGTGACTCGTGAGGGCGCACCTGTTCATATAACCAATGTCCCTACGCAGCCGAATGGAGCGACCTTTGACGCGATCGTGCCCGCGAACCGGGGCCGCGTTTATTTTGCGGTCGAGAATTCGGCTATTCAGGCTCCGGCCTACATTGTGCAGAATTTTCCGTCAACGCTCGCTGCTTCGACCAACGCGGCTCAGTTAGTCATCATCGCAAAGCGCGATTGGCTGACAGAAGCCGAAGCATGGGCAGATTATCGCCGCGGGCAGGGATTTACTGCGAAGGTCGTTGATATCGACGATGTGATGGACGAATTCGGCTATGGCGTCAAAACTGCCGAAGCACTGCGCAGTTTCCTGCTGCATGCAAAAGCGACTTGGCAGACGCCGCCGCAGTACGTTCTGCTGCTCGGCGATGCCAGTTACGACCCGCGCAATTACGAGAACGGAGCTTTTCTCAATATCATTCCGACCAAATACGTCACGACCATCTTTACCGAAACGCCCAGCGACGATTATCTAGTGGATGCCAATCTTGATGGGATTGGGGACATGGCGATCGGCAGGATCTCTGTCCGCAACGCTCTCGGCGTTTCGCAGGCCCTTGCCAAGGTTCAGACGTTCGAGACTCCCGCGAACCAATCCCTCGCGCGCGGCTCTATTTTCGTTTACGACGTCTTCGACGTGGGAAATAATTACGATTTCCAAGCTATCAGCATCCGCATTCGCGACAAACTTCTGCAGTCTGCGCCGCCGACCCCGCCTCTGCCTGCACCGGTAATGGTCGGCCTAGGCGATGCCGGCGCGCGGGACACGCTTCGCAACGCGATGAACACGGGCAAATATATCGTCAACTTCTCCGGCCACGGCACGGCAGGGGCATGGGCGAACGGAACGGTCTTCGCGAATTCCGAAGTGCCCAATCTCACAAATGCCAACAACCGTACGATCTTTACGATGCTCACGTGCCTTAACGGATATTTTGTAATGCTGGATGGGACGTCATTTATCCGCTACAGCCTCGCGGAAAATCTCGTTCAGGCCCAGAATGGCGGCGGGATCGCCGTTTTTGCGTCGAGTGGATTAACCGTACCGTCTTATCAGGAAGCCCTCGCTACGCGGTTTTACGAACAGGTCGGCCTCGGTACGATCCAGCGAATGGGCGACTTGGTGATCGATGCCAAAACTGCCGTAGTGGGCGGCACCGACGTACGGAATTCCTATGTGCTTATCGGCGACCCGATGTTGAAGATCCACTAGTCAGCTGCTGACCTTTGCTTCGGCTTGGTTACGTGAGGTGTATTTTGGACGTTCAATTAGATTGCCCTCGGCATTACCGAGGGCAAATCGTTTTTGTCTTGCCTGCCTTCGTCGCGTTAATCCAATAAAAAAGCCCGCATAAGCGGGCTTTATCAAATGTGGTACTCGCGGCAGGAGTCGAACCTGCGACTTCTTCCTCCGGAGGGAAGCGCTCTATCCACTGAGCTACGCGAGCATTTCGCGAACTAAAATACTATATCATTTTCCTTCGGATTTCGACCTGATCGTGATCGTTTTTATTTTGACCGCGTCGATAGGCCGCTCACCCTGTTTGGGTTCCACACCGGAGATGGTCATCACATTGTTCATTCCTTCGACGACCTTGCCGAAGATCGTGTATTTGTTATCGAAACCCGCCTCGCGTTTCAAAGTTATAAAAAACTGCGAATTCGCCGAATTCGGGTTCTGCGAGCGAGCAGCACCGACAATGCCCGTATCGTATTTTATATCCGAAAACTCTGCCGGCAGATCCGGTTTCGTGGAGCCTCCAATACCGTCGTTCGACGGGTCGCTATCCTTCGAATTCGGGTCGCCGCCCTGTATCACCGATTGGTTTATCCTGTGAAACGTCGTCCCGTCGTAAAAACCTTCCTTCGCCAATTCCTTGAAGCGTTCGACCATCTTCGGCGCGATGTTTGAGTATAGTTCGATCGTGATTGTACCGAATGCGGCCGCGTTCTCCATTTCGATCACGGCGACCTCGTCGTCCGCGACTGGCGCAACGCCTTTTTTTACCTCGGGTACGGCATTCTTCGACACGGCCGAATTACCACCGCCGCAACCCGCCGCGACCACTAATATCCCAAATGCAATTACCGCAATTAGCTTCTTCATTCTCAAAAAACCTTCTCGCTGTCCAATAATATTGTCACCGGCCCATCGTTTATAAGCTCCACATCCATCATCGCTTGGAACCGGCCCGTCTCGGTCTTAACGCCTTGTTTCCGGCATTCGTCTACGAAGAATTCGTACAGCTTGTTCGCCGTCGCCGGTGGTGCTGCATCGATGAATGAAGGCCGTCGTCCGCGGCGGGTATCGCCATATAGGGTAAACTGCGAAACAACTAACAGCTCACCGTTGATGTCGGCAAGGGAAAGGTTCATTTTCCCATCCGCGTCCTCAAAGATCCGAAGGTTCAGCGTCTTTTCGACCAGGTAAAGCGCGTCCTTTTCGGTGTCCCGTCCGGAAACGCCAAGCAGCAACAGTATCCCGTGTGCGATCGCGCCGGTCCGTTCGTCTCCGACCGTTACTGCCGCGCGCCTTACGCGCTGAACGACCGCCCGCATTACGACGCCGGTTCCTCGATATAGACCTTTTCCATCACCACCGGATCGACCGGTTTGTCCTTGTGGTCCGTCTGCGTTTCGGCGATGTCATTGACGATATCCTGTCCCTCGACGACCTTGCCGAATTTCGTATAGCTCGGCGGCAGCGGGTAATCTATGTGCATTATGAAGAACTGTGAACCGTTGGTGTTCGGGCCGGCATTTGCCATTGCCACCGTGCCTTTTTCATAAACGCCGGCATACAGGTCTGAATCACGGTTGATCTCGTCATCAAAACGCCCGCCCCATGCCGATTCGCCGCCGTAGCCCTCGCCGAGCGGGTCGCCGCCCTGGATCATAAAATTCCTGATCACGCGGTGAAATATCACGCCGTCAAAATAGCCTTTTTCCGCCAGGAGCCGGAAATTCTCGGTCGTTTTCGGGGCATCCGACTCTAATAATTCGAATTTGATCGTCCCTTTGTTCGTTTCTATAACTGCGATTCGATTACTCATTACTTACTCCTATAAATTGAATGGACACGAAATTTAAAAACTAACACGAACCCGCGCAAATTTCTAATCAGCGCTCGTTTTCGCCGAGGATGAACCGCTCTATCGCGGCGGCGACGCCGTTCTCTTCATTGGTCAGGGTCGTATAGACATCCGGCCGGGCGATCAGTTCGGGATCGGCATTGCCCATCACAACGGGCGTTCCCGCAAATTCCAGCATCTCGATGTCGTTATAATTATCGCCGATCGCCATCACCTCTTCTCGATCGATGTTGTTGAAGTCGGCCAGTCGTTGCAACCCAGCGCCTTTCGATGCGTCGGGCGGCAAAATGTCGATCAGCGTGAAGTCCCTCTGCGGATAGATGGTCGCCAGTACCGTGACCGTCCCTGCCAATTCAACTTCCAGAACCCGCTGCATCTCGTACATCGCCGCGCACGAACCCGAGAACGAGATGTGGATGATCTGATGATCGGGAACAATGGAAATAAGGTCATCAACCTGATGCACCGCTTCGTCGGCCGCCGGGCCGTGCACCGTCCGCGACCACGCCAGGTATGTCTGCAGCGGCAGATTTCCTTCGGAAACGCGGTCGTAATACAGAGTGCCGCGCCCCAACGGATCGACGCTTACCAAAGCGTCGCCGCCAAATTCTTTGCCGACACGAATAATTTCTTTACTTGTCTCGGCCGTGTGCAGGGAGCCGTAAACCGTCTCGAGCGTACCGGCATATTTCAGCAGTGCGCCGTTATGACTGATCAGCGGCGCGTTCAGCCCCAATTCGATTCCCACCGGTTCGGCATCTCGAAACCGCCGGCCTGTCGCGATCGTCACCAGCACGCCCAAATCCTCCGCTCGCCGAATCGCTGCACGGTTCTCATCCGACACGATCCCGCCCGGCCCCAGCAGCGTCCCGTCCAGGTCAAGTGCAAGGATTTTGATCATCTATCTAATCTAACAATTAACGGAGTGGAGTTCTATTGCGAAGCGTTCGGACGACAATGCTCAGTAGCCAGAGCAGCGTTATCGATATGAAAGAAAGTAGAATGAAGTCGAGTTTGTCCATTTCGGACGAAAACGCCGGTACGTAAGAAACTGTCCTGCTGGATTCCTCTCCGGGTGACAAACGCTCTTCTAATCGAAACAAAAGGCTGAAGAGGAATAGGATCAAATGCACGGCGGCCAGAAAGAATGGGACTTTGAACAGTCGTGCCCTGAAGAGTGAAGCGAAAACTAAGAAAACTGTCAAATGGAGCCCCGCAAAAGGCATGCCAATGCACACACTCAGGATGAAACCCGGCTCCGGAACCCCCGCCAGTTGGGAAAGTGCCCGCTGATGCGCCGCGACTTGCGTGTTGAAGACAGCAGTCGCGTAAGAGGCGATCGGCAAACATATAAATGCGGTAGAAATACCCACGAATACGATCAGGCCGACGCGCTCTTTTAACGAAATTGTCCAAGCATTATCCATATTGCCTGCGAGTCTCTGATGTTGTGAACTTCTTTCTCATCCAAGTCAGCGAACTTCAAAAGGAACCGTGCGAGCCGATTTTCATTTAAACTTTTACCTCAAACGCGACCTACGCGAACAGAAACTCCATATAAAGACAAAATGCCCGGCGAGGATCAACGTTATTACTATGACATCGAAAACAGTTGCTCTATAAATGTAACTGTCCAGACCAGTTAGGAACGATGATTCTGCGATTGAAATAGCCCGCTGGGTATCCCAATATAAAAAGGCATAAACGCTGAGCGCTGCTGTTGAAGGCAAAATCGACCAGCTCGCGTTTTCCGTAGTTAACACGAGAGTAAGAGAAATCGCGATCAACGCGGCTATCCCGAAGAGAAATCCCGGCCGTCTATCCGGAAAGCAGTACGGGCCGGAAAATAGGCCTTCGCCTTTAGCGAGAGCTTCATCTTGTTGCTGATAATAAGCATCTCGTTCCCGATCTGCCTTGATCGTGTACGTTACATAACTTGCGATCGAAGCCGTCAGGGTAAGGAATGAGATCGCGATCAGTATTCCCCGCAAAGATTTCATCTTAATGAATTAGACTGTGCGAGCATACGGATTGTTCCATACTTTCTTAATTACTAATTAACGTTAGCTTCGTTCGCTCTCTTCTCCCGCCTTTGCTGCTCCAGCCACCGTTGATATTCCGCCTTGCCTCTTTCAAATTCCGAGGCGGATGCATAAAAATTGTGCGAACCGTCGTTTGCCTGTACGTTCAGGACATAATAGATGAAATTTGTCTGTGCGGGATTGAAAGCTGCCTCTATGGCGTTTGCTGAGACCGAAGATATCGGCCCGGGCGGGATCCCACCGTATTTCCGTGTGTTATACGGCGAATCAGCCTCGAGGTCGCTCTTATGTATCGTCCCGTCCCACCGGTTCTGCATTTTCGCGACGTAGACCGCAGTCTGGTCTATTCCCAGGGGTATTCTCTTCTCTAGGCGGTTATAAATGACCGAGGCGACAATTGGCCTTTCCTGTTCGTATTTCGATTCCGTTTCGACCAGCGAAGCGATCGTCACCATCTCATGCGGGCTGCGTCCCATCGCCCTGGCCTTATCGGTCCATTCCGGCTTCCAAACCTTTCTGAATTGCTCGACCATTGTCCTGATTACATCCACTGCCTTTGCATCGCGGGCAAAATCGTATGTGCTCGGGTACATATAGCCTTCCAGATTCTTAGCCGTTGGAGCGATGTCCTGTATCAGCGTCGTGTCGTCCATCAGCGCCAACACCGCTTTCTCATCCATCGGCGGGTTTTGCGGAATTCGTTCGGCGATGCGCTTCGCAATGTCGAACCGCGTAAATCCTTCCGGGACCGTCAGCTTTATCGTTCGCGTCTCACCCTTTTCCAATTCTTTCAGTACCTGCATCGGCGAGATCGGCGAACTGAACTGATATTCGCCTGCCTGCATCTTTTCGGCGTTGCCGATCGTTCGCAGATAGATCTTCACCGGCGTCCCGCTCGCGATTACGCCGTCGGCGACCAGCTTATCGATTATCTGATTCGGTGTCGAGCCTTTTGCGATTGTGATGAATTCATTAGCTTTGCCGTGCTGATGAGGCCGATTCATCGCGCTGTAGACCCAATATACGGATCCCGCGACGGCGATCGCTAAGACAATGGCTGCGGCGAACAATATTTTGACGACATTCATATTTGAAGTGAATTTTAACAACGAGTAAAATCTGCTGCAAAGGTTTGATGCACAGGATTTTCATCGCGGCGGACATCTCCGACAAGGCCCGCTCACGCGTGGCCGAGCATATCCGTTTGCTCAAGAGTATAGGTGATTTCCACGGATTCAAACCCGTCCGGCCGGAGAATTTGCATCTGACACTTAAATTTCTTGGCGACACAGACGATGCCGCATTGGAAAAAGTACAACAGGCTGCCGCACTCACAGCGTCCTTATCGCGGGCCGCAGCAATAACGATCGCCGGCACCGGAGTCTTTCCTGCGGGGCGTGCCGGGCAAACCCTCTGGATAGGGGTTGACGATGCGACAGGGAAGTTGGCGGAATTAGCGGAACGCCTCGATGCCAACCTCGCCAATATTGGTTTTCCGCGTGAACGCCGGCGCTTCAGTCCGCACCTTACCGTCGGCCGGATTCGGGAAGGCGGCAGGCAGATCGTAGTTGCACATCGCGACGCGCAGTTCAGGCCGGAAGGCTTCGTCGTGTCCGAGATCGTGCTCTACGAAAGTAAACTTCTGCCCACCGGCCCTGTTTATTCAAAGCTTGACGCGTTTCCGCTCGCGGGATGACAGCTATCGGTCAAGCTCTCGCGGCCCACGCGGCGGGTTCGGCAGCTTCGGTTTTCCTTCTTCCTTCTCGCCGGTCTCTGAGAAAACTTCTTTGAACGCCCCGACACTCGCCAGGACGCCGGAAGTCTCCGTCGGCATAAATATAACCTTCGAGTTCTGCGTCCGCGCCATATCTCTCAAAGATTCGATGTATCGCGCCGTGATCAGATATTGCGCAGTTTGATTGGGATCGCCGATCGCCGTCGAGATCTGTGCGATTGCTTGTGCCTCCGCCGACGCCGCCCGCAGCCGCGCCTGCGCTGCACCTTCCGCCTGCAGGATCGCTGATTGCTTCTCACCTTCCGATCGCGTGATCGCCGCCTGCTTTTCGCCTTCCGCACGCGTGATAGCCGCCTGCTTGTCGCCTTCGGCTTGCAGGATCAATGCGCGGCGGTTGCGTTCCGCGGTCATTTGCTTTTCCATCGTGATGCGTACGTCTTCCGGCGGGTTGATATTCTTGACGTCAACACGTGTTACCTTCACGCCCCACTTATCCGTCGCTTCGTCCAATATCAAACGAAGCTTTGCGTTGATCTGGTCGCGTGACGACAGCGTATGGTCAAGGTCCATCTCGCCCATAACCGAACGCATTCCCGTTATCGTCAGCTGAACGATACCGCCTACCAAGTCCGCAACCTCATATACCGCTTTCGTCGGGTCGGTTATCTGCCAGTAAACAACCGAATCGACGTTGATGGTCACGTTATCGCGCGTGATCACGGGCTGTGGCGGCAGGTCTATGAACTGTTCGCGAAGGTCGATCGACGTTAGGCCCGGCCGCACATTCGTCCAATATACCGCGCGCGGCGATTCAAAGAACGGCACAATGATATTCAAACCACTTGCCGCGACTCGATGGAACCGTCCGAGGCGTTCGATCAGCAGTACGCTTGATTGCGGCACTATCTTGATAGTCTTCCACGCAACCGTCAGCAGCGCGATCCCTAGAAAGATTAAGAATATCGCTCCGAGTCCAAATATCTCCATTAATTTCCTCCGCCGGGTGATTTACAGAAAAATATACTCTATTTCGTTGATTATATAAAGGTTGTGAAGCGATCGCTGTCCACTCCTTGCGGCACGTGATCGAGGTTTAGATTTTGTCGAGAGCCATTTTGAATCATTTATAGGTGGTAAAGGTATACCACCAAACTCAACCGGCACATGCCTGAACGCAGTAACGCCGACCTGCTCAACCATTCGATCGGGCGAAAGCACTAACCAGGATCCCGTGTACGCTTCTAATACCACCGTCACGGAGTAAATTTGGTATAATCCGCCTCATATGCCCGTCAACTTTTCCGATATCGAACAGGCCCGCGAACGCATTCGCGGTGTCATTAACCGAACTCCACTCGTCTATGATGAAAGGCTTTCCAACGAGCTCGGCTCCCGTATGTTTCTAAAGGCGGAATGTCTCCAACGTGCCGGTTCGTTCAAGGTCCGCGGAGCTTATAACAAGATCTCGCAGCTAACTGAGGAGGAAAAACAACGCGGAGTCATTACCGCCTCGGCCGGGAATCACGCCCAAGGCGTCGCGCTTGCCGCCAAACTCCAAAACATCAAGGCCACGATCGTCCTGCCCGAATTCGCACCCTTAACTAAGGTCGTTGCAACCAAGGCACTCGGCGCCGATGTGATCCTGCGGGGCGACAGCTTCGATGCCGCCGTCGCGTATTCGCGTGAACTCGAAAAAGAACGCGGCCTGACGTATGTCCACGCCTTTGACGACCCGCTCATCATCGCTGGGCAGGGCTCGATCGGAATTGAGATAGCCGAATCACAATCCGACATCACCGCCGTCGTCGTCCCGATCGGTGGCGGCGGCCTGATCGCGGGCATCGCGCTTGCCGTCAAACACCTCCTGCCGAACGTGCGTGTCATTGGCGTTCAGGCAGCGAACGTGCCATCCGTGAATCCGTCGCTCGCCGCCGGCGAACCCCTCGAAGCCACCGCGCGTCCGACGATCGCTGACGGCATCGCCGTAAAACGCCCCGGTAACCTGACCCTCCCGATCATCCGGGAATTTGTTGATGACGTGGTCGAGGTCACCGAAGAAGAGATCGCTGAAGGCATCTTCCACTGCGTTCAGAACGCACATATTGTCGTCGAAGGAGCCGGAGCCGCTTCCGTCGCCGCACTCCTTTCCGGCAAAGCGAAAATCAAAGCCGGCGAGACTGCGGCGGCCATCCTTGCCGGCGGCAACATCGATGGCAACCTGCTCTCTCGTATTCTTGAACAGGTCCTCGTACGCGAAGGCCGCTACGTCATTCTTCGCCTTCTCGTGCTCGACCGCCCTGGCCAACTCGCCGGCTTGCTCAATCACGTCGCCGAGATCGAAGCAAACGTGGTCGAGATCAATCACAAACGGGCCATATGGCTCGCACCGCTGGGTTACACCGGTATCGAAATGATCCTCGAGGTCCGAGACGAACCACACGCCGCCGAGGTTTATAAATATCTCGAAAACGCCGGCTATCGCGTCGAACGCGAAGGCCTGCCGAAATGGACAAGCTGAGTTTTAAAGGTTCGGGTCGGAACACAGATTCTTAAACCGGTGGGTACTTAGATTTATTCGCTGCGGCGGTCATGAAGTGGGAATGACCGACACAATGGGCGAAATAGCCCCTTGGCGGTATGCAGTTATTCACTGCACGCCGCCGCCGGTGCTATTGGTGAGGAATTCAAGAGGTCTTGGTCGTCTATCAGTGCATTTCGGGTAAACAAAACGCGATCTAAGAGGGATAATTTATTACATGAAAATAAGGCTGTAAATACGTAATTCTACGTACGCAGGTTTGTTAAACTCCGGAACGGGTGCTATTATTCATCGGCTCGAACCCCAATATTTCGCTGGCCGCCGAAATCATTAGCAAAAATGCAGGACTTAGCTTCTCTCGACCTCACCCGTCTGCTTCAAGCCGTCTCCGATCTCAATTCGGGCATTGACTCTCGCGACATTTCCGAGCGAGTAATGACGGCAGTTAACGGCGTCATCCCATGCGAGCTAATCGCACTTGATAGTTTCGCTGTTGACGGTGCCGACGATCCCCTTATTCACTGGGACAACAACCCGGAAATGTTGACGCCTGCAATAGGCGAGGCATGCGCCGAGGTCTTTACGACGCACCCGAAGGACAATCCCCTCATCGTCGAACAAGTTTTTCGCAGAAACCGTTCGGTGCTGATGCTCGCGGACTTCGTCAGTGATAAAGATTTTCGGGAGACTGTTTATTTTAACGAGATAATGCGGCCCGCAAAATTCGATCGACAGATGGCAGTGATGCTGCAGGTCGGAGCCGGGCTCGAATTTTCATGTACCGTCAATCGAAAGGGAAGCCGCTTTTCCGAACGTGACCGGACGATGCTGGCGATGCTGAAACCGCACCTATCCGCCGCGATCGCAAACGATTTAGACCGTCGGGCTCGCATCGTCTCTGAAAATCGCCTTTCCGCTACCCTCGACGAATTTGCCGGCGGCGTCATCATCCTTTCGCCCGATGACAAGATGCTGCACCTCTCCGTCCTCGCGGAATACCTGATCGTCAAATATTTCAGCGGCTCAGGCCTCGCGGGAAACGGCTTACCGAAACCGTTGATGGAGTGGACACGCTCGGAAATGGCGCTCATGAACACCGTCTCAGTCGGCCCAAATGGCTTCTCGCTTGACAGCGGCCAAGCCGGTCTCAATATCGCCGGTCGCCGCAATCCCGAAACAGGGGAACTTACACTGCGCCTCAAAGAGAACCGGCCGCCCCATCATTCCTCGCTCGAATCTCTTGGGCTCACGCCGCGGCAGGCAGAAGTGCTCCACTGGATAGCACAAGGAAAGACGGACCAGGTGATTGCAAGCCTTCTTGGCACGAGCCGCCGCACGGTCGAAAAGCATGCCGAAAAGATCTACGAAAAACTCGGCGTGGAAACTCGCACAGCCGCCTCCGCCGCGGTCCGGGACCTCCAATCGGCAGCCTAACGCCCAAACGCCTGAGCCATTTGCCTCAAATATACCGCGACGCCGGTCCGCCGACGTCGCGGCCCAGAAACAACTCGCGTTAGTGGCTGGGTTCATTGCAGAAGTTCGCGTCTTTCTTTGTGGATGCCCGCACGCAATGTGGGCGAAACATTCAACGAAACGTGCAAAGGCCGACACCTAGTTCCGCGTACCTGACTGCAGCTGCCGCGTTCGGTCCATACGGAAACGCCCGTGTTTTACGAAATTCGTAAAGCACGGGCGTTCTTAAAAAATCAAGGATATTTAAGCTATTTTCGGTTGAGCTGTTCTGTGTAGAGCTCGCGGTAAACTCGGTAATTGTTCATCACCTTGAACACGTAGTTCTTTGTTTCGGCAAAGCCGACCTCGGCCGCGAAAACACCCGCATCTCTCGGTTTTGAACGATTTAGCCAGCGGGCCGCGTTGTCTTCGCCGCCGTTATAGCTCGCGGCGATCGCCTCGTATAATCCGCCAAACTCATCCTTCAGTTCCTTTACGTAAGTGCTTCCGATAGCCACATTTATGCCCGGATCATACAGGTCGTCCGGCTGCAGGTTCGGGTATCCTGCATCGTCTTTGTACTTGATCGCCGTGTCGAAAACGAGCTGGAGCAAACCCCTAGCGCCCGCCGGTGACTTGGCATTCGCCCGGAAACTGCTTTCCTGCTTCATGATAGCTAGTAAGAATCGCGGGTCGATCTTGTGGGCCTTGGCATGCCGCAACAACTCCGTCCTGTACATCACCGGATAATCACCGGCTAACCGCGGCGATACCGAACCCGTATTCCGGACCTTTCCCGCGGTGCTCAGCTTCTCAGCCGCAAGTCCGCTGTAATATGAAGAGAAGCTGAACGGGATAGAAGCATAGACCGCATCGGCGTCCGCCTTCCGACCGAGTTTTTCTAACGCAAGTCCTTTCAAATATTTAGTCTCGTCGGCGCTTGCCATTGAGCCCGCAAATCCGCCAGCCCGAAGCAGGTCGTCGGCCGCCGCGACAGCGTCTTTCCAGTTTGAGCGAAAGATCTCCATCCTCACGCGTGCATGCAAAGCGTTAACGGCTGACGGCTTTCCGGCAAATTTCTGACGGGTCTTTTCGATCCGTGCGTTAGCGTCGTCGTATCTTCCCGCCTCACGATATGCATCGATGATATTAAGATAAGACGACTCGATACGCTCACCGTTTGGGAACAGGGTCGTGTACTGCTCGTAGGTTGTGGCGGCCTCAAGCGGCCGGCCGAGCCTTACGTAGCTCGCTCCCTTGAATGCGAGGCCCTCGCGTCCATCCTTTGTGTCGAGATGGTCTTTCGTGAGCCGGTCAAACCAAGTGACGGCTTTCTCATACTCGCGCTCCCACATATATGATCGGGCAATGCCAAATAAGGTTTTCGGCATTCCGGCATCGTTCGGATAATTGTCGAGGATCTTCTGCCAGTGTGCCCGAGCCTGCGGAAATAGGCGATTCGCTGAATAGATTTCTGCCCGGCGAAGATGCTCAGCGGCCGGCAGCGTAGGATTCGTCGTTCTGGCGCCGAAATTCGCGCCGTCCTGGTCTATCACCTGACGAAGTGCAGCATCCCCGCGCGTTTGAGCGAAACCGGCGCCCGCCGTTACCAACAGCAATAGGAGTGTCAAAGCTTTCTGTTTCATGTTTGTAAATCGGGAAGGAGAGCCGATATCCATCTTATCCCATTCTTGGACGGCATCAAAACTGAAAGGGTTGTAAATCGATCATCGTCCTGCGTTTTCGGGACTCTTAGCTCTAATCGAACTTCGTGTTAAACTTTCTGCTTATCCTTCGCGAAGGAGTTATCACCATGAAAATTGCATTAAACGGAGCAACGACAATGCACGCGGGCCTTGATACGGATATCAAGGCGGCAGGGCAAGCCGGATATGATCTGGTAGAGATCTGGGCGGCGAAATTGAGAAAGTATCTTGAGGCCAATTCGACCGCGGACCTGAAGCAGCTGCTGACGGAAAACAACGTCGAGCCGTACTCGATAAATTCGATCGAGCATATTACATTTCGAACGCCGGAAGATTACGAATCGATCAAAGCCCAGTGCGGCGAGCTTTCTGCCGTTGCCGGAGCGATCGCGTGTCCTTATATCGTCGTTGTTCCGGGCAAACTGCCCGCGAACGCGGACGAGGCGCATATAATTGAGGAATCGGTCCGGGTGTTGAATGAATTGGCAGATATTTCCGAACCATATGGCGTTTCGCTTGCGTTCGAGTTCCTTGGCCAGACAGATTGCTCGGTCCAAACACTAGACCTTGCGAAAAAGATCGTCGATGCGGTCGGCCGAAACAGCGTCGGGCTGGTCCTGGACACTTTCCATTTCTTCGCGGGAAATTCGAGTTTCGAAGCAATCGATGAATTGGATCCGTCTAAGCTCTTTATCTTCCACATTAACGACGCTGAAGATCTGCCGAAGGGAGAGCTCAATGATTCTCACAGGCTCTATCCCGGTACCGGAATCTTGCCGATCACCGAGATAAAAGAGCACCTGGACGGAATCGGTTATGACAAAATGGTCAGCATCGAGATCTTCCGCCCCGAATATTGGGAACAGGACCCGTTCGAGGTCGCAAGGATCGCGCGCGCATCTACGATCGATGCACTCGGACTGGAAAATTCGGCAGCGGGAGGAAGCTGGTAAGGCCCGGAATAATTAATAAATGAGTAAGGTCAGGATCGGAATAATTGGGACGGGCTATATCGGAAACGTCCACGGAAGAATATTTGCTCGCGACGAGAGGGCGGAAGTTTCGGCACTCTTCGATATCGTGCCTGAAAGGGCCGAACGTGCCGCTCGGGCTATTGGGGGCAAGGTTTGCAGCTCCCGGGAAGAGCTTTTGGCGAACTGTGACGCAGTTTTGGTATGCACGCCGAACAAGACGCACCCCGAGATAGCATCGCACGCGGTCGCCGAACGGAAGCACGTGTTCTGTGAAAAACCGTTCTCGATAGGATTGGACGACGCGACAAAACTGCTTGAGATCGCCAATGGCAGTTCCGGCGTTTTTCAGGTGGGACATAATCGCCGTTACGCTCCGGTCTATGCGAAACTTAAGGAATTGCTTCAAGAAGACCGCGGACACTCTGCTCATATTAAAATGAACCGCGGAGAATTGTTGAACCCTGTGTGGACCGGCGACGTAAACGTGACGGGCGGGTTTTTATATGAAACCACGATCCACCTGTTTGACATGATGCGGTTCCAGTTCGGCGAGATCGAGGAACTCGTGGCCTACGGTTCGCAGCATGAGTATCCCGAACTTGATGAATTCTCGGTCATATTCAAGTTTAAGAGCGGGTTCCACTGTACATTTGCATCGTCGTCGGACGCGAGCTGGCACTTTCCGTTCGAAAGGGTCGAGGTCTTTTGCCATCACAGGACGCTGTTGACCGAGGAAATGGAGCGGCTACTGGATTCACAAGGAACTGACGCTAATTTTGAGACATATTCCTGGCATATGACCGAAAAAGAAGAGCGCTGGGGCTACGTGCAGGAAGATGCCGCCTTTATTGACTCGATCCTGAACGGTACTGAACCGCCTGTCACGGCATTGGACGGGTATAGATCCGTCGAACTGGTCGAGTCGGTCTATCACGCCGTTCGTACAGGCGAGCGCGTAAGGTTTCGATAAGCTTATTATGATCCCATGCTTTAGTTGCGGTAAGCAGAATTCTGCAGAAAGTAATTTCTGCAGATTTTGCGGTGCGCGGTTTCGTGACGCTCAGGCGGCTCCGGATTTTGGTTACGACTATTCAGCGCCGCGGCCTTATTCGTGGAAAACCGACGAGTTTCAGACCCAAAGCGAACCACGCCGGGTAGTGTCACAGCCTCAACCACTAACGCACCAACCCGTTCAGGGCCAATCGCTTGCATACCAAGGCCCGCAAAACGTTGCCGGATACCATTGCCCACGTTGCGGTACGACCTATCTGCCCGTCGTCGAACGCCGAGTGTCGACAGCCGGATGGATCACATTTTCGGTATTGCTGGTCTTTACAGTAGTTTTCTTTTGGATCGGATTGCTGATGAAAGAAGATGTCAGCGTCTGTCCTGTGTGCCGCACCAAATTGAGCTGATCAGCGATAATAATAGCCTTTAGGATGTTCTATCTTTACAGCGGGGTTCGAGCTTGTGACCTCGATCTTGTGATAACCGCGTTCCATGTTTCTGGACAGATAGGTTAGGGCAAATTGTCGGTTCAGTAGAATGCCTAAGTCCTTAAAGAAAGGTTGAAAACTGACCGCCGCAAGCGATCCCTGAAAGAAAGCACGTCCGCCCGTCTCATCAGATAGTCGGATCAGCGAACCCTGCGCATTGAGTACGAGGCGTGAAGTTCCAACTTCTGTTAGCGTCGCTGGTGAATAGATCGAATAAACGGCTACACCACGACGCTGCGACCTCAATATAGCTCTATCAAGATCAAGGCTGCTTGACGGTGAAATTCCATCGAAGCCGTTCGAAGCGTCCAAGCCGTCCGAGAAAAGCAGTATGGCGCGGCGGCCGGCAGGTAGTGCGTCGAATCTCTCGAGCGCACTTATTATTCCGTCATATGGGTTCCGAGGGGCAAGCGCCGCATTTCCGCTCACTATCCGTAAAGATCTCGCGGCCTTTTCCAGATCATCCGTAAAGCGCTGCCGCACGTCGATATTGCCGCTTCGAAGGTAACCCACGAAGACACGCGATCCCTTCGGCAGATTTCGTATGAATTTCGCAATGTCCGGAAGCTGCAGGTTGAAGTTGCCGCCGAGATCGTCTTGTATCAGGATCGCGATCGCCAGAGGCGTATTTGCCACGCTCCGGATCGAAAGGATCTCCTGTTCCTCTTTATCCTCGGTCACGGTCAAATTATCGGCTTGGACGAACTCCTCCAACTGGCCCTGCCGCAGTTCTTCTTTTGTGTAGATCGAGATCGGAATGGTGACCGTTCGGACGTTTTGGTTCAGATTTCCTTTCCGCGGCTGGGCGGAGACGCTGCCGGCAAAGAGAAACAATCCCACTATTAGCGTCAGGAAAAAGGGAAGTTGCGAATCTTTCATAGTGTACGGCCAATAGGAAGCTCGTCCCAAATAATAATACAATTCTGGTTAAATCATAAGGTCTTAGATGCGTATTGTTTGAATAAAGTTCGCGCAGTTTGTAAAGTAAAGCAGTACGAATGAACGAGATAACGCATCGATACGACGTCACGCGCAAGGACCTTGCAAAGGGCCGGAATATGAAAATGGCCGCATGGGCGTCACCGTTCCTGCTTGCCGGCACCCCCGCCGCCATTTTCCTCGTTCTGATGTTCCTGTTCGGCACGACGCCGCCTGCCGCCGCGACATTCTTCTTTCTCGGGCTGATATTTACTATCGTCGGGTTCGTGCTGGGCCTTGGTATTTCCGGATTCCTTGCCTATAGATACTCTAAATGGACACAAGAAATGCGCGAACGCATCGCCGCCGACGGTATCAAGGCCGACGAGATTGAATGGTTCCGGCATGAATTGAAACCCGCTGAACGGCGGGCACTAAAGGGGATTGACGCGAGCAGCCCGATGCTCGCCGATGCGTATCGAGATACGCTGGCCTCCAGGCTTACTGCAACCCGCATCGTAAAATTGTCGAAAAAAGAGTTGATGCTTGCAAAACGCCGTCAAGCGAAGCTTAAGCAGCTGAAAAGCGCTAATGCGAATAAGTTCCTGGACGAAGTTGAGCAGGACATCGATAAGATCACAGCCATAAACACTGAGGCGGGGCAAATGCTGGCTGAGGCTGAGACCAGACTTGAAATGATCGAAGCCGCAACGGCACGCGGCGGAGTTTTGGCGGATTCCGAATTTGCGCTCAACCGGTTATCCACGCGGGCTTCGGAACTGCCGCTCGCACTAGAGGCGGCAAAAATGGAAGAGGAAATTCGGCGCGAACTCGAAAATGAAAATATCGAATAACTTGATCAGACCTCAATTCGAAAGCGTTCGATCGAACGGGTTTTTCCGGTAGCGTCGTCAATATCCGCCACGATCCCGCAGATCCAGGGGCTGCCTTTTGCATGATCGGCACGGCGCGCGGGAATTTGCGTGAACCGGTCGATGACGTGATGCCGATCCATCCCGATCACTCCCGAATAGCTTCCCGTCATCCCGACGTCTGTGATATAACCGGTCCCGCCGTCCAGGATCCTTTCGTCGGCCGTCTGGACGTGGGTGTGCGTTCCGTACACAAGCGAGACCCGCCCGCTCAGGTACCAGCCCATTGCGTATTTTTCCGACGTTGCTTCCGCGTGGACGTCGACAATTCGAATCCGCACATTTTCCGGTACATTCTGTAAATGTTCGTCAACGACCCGGAACGGGTCATCGACCGGCTGCATGAAAACGCGGCCCAGGACATTTACCACCGCTATTTCATACCCGCCGACCTTTCCGACGAACATTCCGCTTCCGGGCGTTCGTTTCGGGTAGTTTGCGGGACGCAGCAGACGTTCGTTTTTCGATATATATGGAACGACCTCCGCCTTGTCAAAGATGTGATTTCCGGACGTCATAACATCGATCCCGGCCCCGAATAATTCTTCTGCGATCTCCGGCGTGATCGAAAATCCGCCGGCAACGTTCTCAGCATTCATCAGTGCCGCATCTGCCTGATATTTATCGCGAAGCTTTGAAATGTTGTCGAGGACGGCACGGCGTCCGGGCTTGGCTACGACGTCGCCCAAAACAAGAACGTTCATAAAATCAAAAAAATCCAAGCTATTCGGAATCTCCGGGCCTTTGAGGTCTCAAGAGGCTAGTTCCGCACGCTTGGAAAAAAGATTCGGAAATGGCGAGAGAAAACCGCGTAAACCGTTTCGGACTTATGAATTGAACCTGTATTTAACAGGTGGGCGGCCTTCTGTTCCTGAGAACATCCGAGCCGAACTCTATGGCGAATCTTCAACGTGGAAGATCGCGCTGAGGATCGGCATTAGCCTCCCGTTCTTCATATGTTGGCTCAATTATTATTTAGCCCGGTGACGAGTTCGGCAGTAAAACTTCCTTCGCCTGGATCGATTATAACACACGGATCAGGGCAAAATGAAAGCGAATTCGGAGGCACGAGGTGCGGAAATCACTATTGTTCTGTATCGATCTCAGCGGTAGGAATGTCCTTTTGTTTGAGCACGCGGTCCAGCATATCCGCGCATTCGGCGCTGCGGCTGCCGAGCTCTATATCGGCATGAAGCTGCGATGCTTTTAACTGATGAAACTCATCGGCGATATGCAGCGCGGCGAGGATGGCAACCTTCAGCGAATCTACCGTAAGAGTACCGGACGAGATCTCACGCATCTTGCCGTCGACGTATTTCGCGAGGTCCATAATGTACTCGTTATCGCCGTCCGAACGTATGCTGTACGTCTGGTTATATATTTCTACGCGAATACCTTGTTCAGAGGAATCGGATCTTCTTTTTCCACTAAGCATGCCTTCTATCTCCCGACCGCCTCGGCGACCTCTTCGTCGATCATGGTCATAGCATCCAGCATCGCTTCGACCTTCAACTGTATTGCGTCGCGTTCGGACAACAGGTCCTCCACCTTTTCCTCAAGCCGCGCACGCTCGGCGGCGAGGACGCTTACCTCACGGCGCAAATTCGCGGTCTCTCGTTCGATCTTTTCTTTTTCGTCACGCATTCTTTTGGCAAATTCGATCGTGAGGTAGATCTTGTCCTCTAAATGAGAGAATTTCTCCATGCCAGTCAGCCCGTTCATCCAGTCGTCTCCCCGTAAGAAAGGTGTTGTGTGTTGCGGTTCGATTATGTTTCGTTTTTGTAAAAACATCAAGTTTTTCGCACAAGTTTTCAGATTCTCGGTGCTGCGCCGAGCCGCGACCGCAATCCATTCAGTATTTGCTTATGCACGGCATCTACTTCCGCCTCGGTCAATGTTCTTTCATCGCTTCTATAATTTAGACGAACCGTTAATGAGCGTTCGTCCTCCTCCATACCTTTTCCTTCGAAAATATCCACGAAAACCACTTCTCGGCAAAGTTCGAACCCAAGTGATTCGATAGTGCCACGGACCTGTCCGAATGTAACGTCGCGTTTAATGATCAGCGATACGTCACGCGAAACGCCCGGGAATTTCGGCAATTGCCTGTAAGGCATGGTCCGCATGGGCATATTCAACAGATGGTCGAGATCGAATTCGGCTACGAAAACGGGCTGGCGGAATTTATACCCGGCGGCTACCTCGTCCGCAAGCCGTCCTAGTGTGCCGACGGTTTTGCCGTCCACGCGGATCTCCGCTGATTGGCCCCGGCGAAGATGAACGACATCCGCCGAAGCGAACGTAACGCCTTCGGCACCGAGTTCGTCCAGGCACGCTTCGACCGCACCTTTAGCGTCGTAGAAATCCAGGTCTCGGACAGGCATGGCTCGTCCTTCATTCAGTTCGCCGCCGGTCATGACCGCCGCGAAAAGCTCGCGCTCGTACGGCAAACCCTGTTCGTCGGCCCTTGAAGCGAATACCTTTCCCATTTCGAATAGCTTGATGTCGCGGCGCTGGTGGTTCAGATTCAAACGGACAGCATCTAACAGTCCCGGCAGCAGCGTCGGCCGCATTCGTACGGAGCCTTCGATCACGGAATCGCGAAGCGTGACGTACGGGTCACCGGCATTGTCGTCGACAATTCCCGGAACTAATTCGAACATCCCGTCGAACCGCGTGTCGATGAAGCTGTATGACAATGCTTCGTCAAAGCCGATATCCGTCATAACGCTTCGGATCTGTTTCTCCCGGCCCTCGGTTTCCTGATATTCACCAGCACCGTATGCCGGCGGAAGTTCCTCGACGATGTTCTCATACCCGACGTGCCGTGCGATCTCTTCGACCAGGTCTTCTTCGATGGCGATGTCGTGCCGCCACGACGGAGCAAGAAAGATCTGCGGACGATCGCCGAGCTTGATCCCGAGTCCGTTAAGGATCCGCGCGCATTCGCCGTTCTCGACCTTCAGGCCGGTAAGCCGCTGGACCGTATGAGACAGATCGCGGGATTCGATCTGTATCGGAACGTATTTCTCGGGGTAAACATCAACGAACTCGCCGATCTCGCCGCCCGCGATCTCCGCCATCAATTCTGCGGCCCGCGCCGAGGCCCGAGCGATCTTTTCAATATCGACGCCGCGCTCGAACCTGTAGCTTGCTTCAGTACTGAGGTTCAAGGCTCGCGAGGTCTTTCGGATGTTCTCGCGGTCGAAATACGCTACTTCGAGCAAAACGTTCGTTGTGGATTCAGTGATCCCGGAATGCAGTCCGCCCATGATACCCGCAATAGCAACCGGCTTTTCCGCGTCGCAGATCGCCAGCATCGACGTATCGAGCTTTCGTTCTGCCTCGTCGAGCGTATGGATCGTTTCACCCGGACGCGCGCGGCGAACGACGATGCGGTTTTCCGCCAATTTATCGAGGTCGAACGCGTGCATCGGTTGGCCGATCTCGTGCATTACAAAATTGGTTACATCGGCGACATTGTTGATTGCACGTTCGCCGATCGCTTCGAGCCGGTCGACCAGCCACTGCGGCGACGGCCCGATCTTTACGTTCCGAATAATGCGTGCCGAAAACCGGCGGCAAAGATCGGGAGCTTCAACGGACACACGGCCCGGATCGTCGGCCGCCGTGCCGTCTTCCGGTTTGTTCGTGACATGAGCCGCCAGCGGCCTGCTCGTGATAGCCCTGAGCTCTCGTGCAACGCCTAGATGCGACAAGCAATCCGGCCTGTTCGACGTCAGATCGATATCCAGCACATAATCGTCGCCGTGCGGGTGAATTCCTTCAACAGCAAGCCCCACACGCGTAAGCTGCTCCGCCAGAAGCTCCGGCGCGAGGTCTATCTCAATAAGGTCCTTCAACCAGTTGTAACTGATGTTCATAAAATAATTAAATCGTTCCCCGTACCGAGCCTTCAGCCCGTTCAATCGATTCTGCGGCCGCCGCGATCTTCGCGATCAATTGGCCGAACAAGATCGTATGGATCGGGAATAGGCCGTACCAATAGATCAAACCGAAAAAGCCTCTCGGGGCAAACATTGCAGTTTGTACCAACTGAGTGCGGCTTCCGTTCGGTATCGCTTCGAACAGGAGCCAGGCTTTCCCCGGAACCTTCATTTCCGCTCGCAGCAGCAAGGACTTATCCTTTTCCAGGTCCTCGACCCTCCAGAAATCCAATGCATCGCCAACTCGCAGCTCATGAGGCGTCCGACGTCCTCGCTTTAGTCCCGGCCCGCCCACGAAATTATCTAGCCTTCCACGCAGCCGCCAAGCCCAATTCCACGCCAGCCATCCTTTTTCACCGCCGATGCCGGTAAAACTGCGAAAGACCGAATGGGGAGAAGCATCCGTCATTACGGACCTAACCTCTTTTATCAAGCCTTCTTTGTCGGTCAGTCTGTAATGTCCGTCCTTGCCGAGCGAATCGGCCCAACGGGTTTCGGTCGCATTCTCATTTATCTTGGCCAACGCTCGTTCAACCGCTTCGTGGTATTCCAACGGCCGGATCGCAGGGAAATACTTTTCGGCTTTAGCTGTGTTGGCCAGCACAGGATTGATGATTCCTTTCACTAATGGCACAGCCAGTGAATTCGGTATGGGTGTGATCAATCCAACCCAGAGCCCCGATAGCAGCGGCGTCAATACCGGCACGGGAATAATCAAGCGTTTAAGGCCTCGGATCTCTGCGAACGTTTCCATCATTCCACGGAAAGTCAGTACATCCCCGCCGATATCTACGACTCCCAGCGGCTCTTTGTCCAACGCGGCAGCCAGATATTCAATAACATTCCGGACCGCTATCGGCTGGACATCATTACTTGTCCATTTGGGGACCACCATTACCGGCAGACGCTCGGTAAGATAGCGCACCATTTCAAACGAGGCTGAGCCAGACCCAATTACCGGCCCGGCGCGAAATTCCGTAGCATTTCCGTTTTGCCGAAGTATCTCGCCCACCTCCGCCCGGCTGCGAAGGTGTTCCGACGTAATGTCCCCCGATGGTAATAAACCGCCCAGATAGATGACCTTGGGGATCCCTGCTGCGGCAGCGGCGAAATTCTCAGCGTAACGCTTCTCCCTGGCGGCGAAATCGTCGCCGGAATACATTGCGTGAACCAGAAAATATGCCGCTTCGATCCCCTTGAAAGCGTCTTGCACGCTCCGGTTATCGCCAAGGTCGCCTTGAAATTTCTCGACCTGATAGAACCATTGCTTCCCTCGCAGGCGTTCCGGATCGCGGACAAATACCCGGACGTCATGACCCAGTTTGAGCAACTCAGGTATCAGACGCCCGCCAATATAACCCGTGGCACCCGTTACGAGTATTTTCATTACATACTATCGAAACTGTTCGAGAAACCTCACATCGTTGTCGAACATCAGCCTGATATCATCTAGCGAATACATCAGTGCGCACATTCGTTCCAGACCAAAGCCAAATGCAAAGCCCGAGTATACCTGCGGGTCAACGCCGACGGCTTTCAGAACGTTCGGATGGACCATTCCCGAACCGCCTAGCTCGATCCATCCGGAGCCTTTGCATGGGCGGCAGCGTTCGCCTTCGAATTTGCCGGTGCCTCGGCATTTGAAGCACGAGAAATCGAATTCCGCCGACGGTTCCGTAAACGGGAAGTATGACGGCCGGAAGCGCGTGACCGTGTCCTCGCCGAACAGGCGTTTCAGCCATTCGGTCACGGTGCCTTTCAAATGTGCCATTGTGACGCCTTTATCGACGCAGAGGCCTTCGATCTGGTGGAACATCGGCACGTGCGTCATATCCGGCGTGTCGCGGCGGAACACCTTGCCCGGAGCGATTATGCGAATAGGGACGCCGCGGCGTTCCATCGCGCGGATCTGCACCGTCGAGGTCTGCGAACGCAGGGCAAAGCCTTCCGTAGTGTAGAACGTATCCTGCGATTCGCGGGCCGGGTGGCCTTCGGGAATGTTCAGCGCGTCGAAATTATAATAGTCCGTCTCGATCTCGCGGTCGTCTTCGATCGCATAGCCCATCGAAACGAAGATATCCTCGATCTTCTGACGCAGTATCGTAATTAGGTGCAGATGCCCCTTACGCGGACGCCGGCCGGGCAGCGTCACGTCCAGCCGCTCGCGTTCGATCTTCGCGTTGATGATGAATTCGTTTAGCTTTGATTCCGCCGATTCGATGCTCTTGGTTATCTCGCCTTCGACCGATTGCACGAACTGCCCGAATGCCCCGCGCTCTTCCGGCGCGACCTTTCCGATCAGCTTCTTGGTCTCAGCAAGCGCCGATTTTTTGCCCGTGTGGCGGATCTTCAGCTCGCCAATCTCGCGAAGCATCGTTTCGGCATCCGCCAGGCTCGAACCGTTGATGTTCAGATCGGCAAAACGCACGAAATCCTTGTCGAAGGCCTCACGGGCCGCGTTGACCTTTTCTTTCGCTTCAGTCATAAGAAATAAAGAATATAATAACAGGGCGGCAGATTTACAGCGACCTCGCCAATTTTACCAGCGATTCGCGTCCGTGCAAGCTATTTCACGCTTAGCCCGGCGTTTGGTATCATCTATAATTCATAAGCGAACCAGCTATAACTTACTCTAGTTTAACTACATATAATGAAAGCCATCGTAAAGAGCAAAGCTGAGCCCGGCCTGTGGATCGAAGACGTCCCCGAGCCTCAAATCGGCATCAACGACGTGATGATCCGCGTCAAACGCGGCGGAATTTGCGGCACCGATCTGCACATTTACAACTGGGACGCATGGGCGCAGTCAACGATAAAGGTCCCAACGATCATCGGCCATGAATTCGTCGGCGAGATCGTCGATGTCGGCTCCAACGTCCTCGATTTCAAGGCCGGCGACGTCGTCAGCGTCGAAGGCCACCTCGTCTGCGGCCGCTGCCGAAACTGTATGGCAGGCCGGCGTGCGCTTTGTGCGAACACTCGAGGCGTTGGTGTCAACACCGACGGAGGTTTCGCCGAATACATAGCGGTTCCGGTTACCAACATCTGGAAGCACAAACCCGGCATCGACCTGGACGTCGCGGCGATCTTCGACCCGTTCGGGAACGCCGTCCACACGGCCCTCGCGTTCGAAGTTTTCGGCGAAGACGTCTTGATCACAGGCGCCGGCCCGATCGGCATCATGGCCGCCGCGGTCGCGAAACACGCAGGTGCGCGCAATATTGTCATCACCGACGTCAACCCGTACCGCCTGGAGCTCGCGGAAAAAATGGGCCACGTGACGCGTGCCGTCGATGTCAGCAAAACGTCCATCAAAGACGTGCAGAAAGAGCTCGGGATGAAGGAAGGTTTCGACGTCGGCATGGAAATGTCGGGCGTTCCGGCCGCCTTCAAAGACATGCTCGCGAACATGTTTCACGGCGGCCACATCGCTTTCCTCGGCATCCCGTCCGAACAGTTCGCCATCGACTGGAAGACCGTCATCTTCAACATGATCACCATCAAAGGCATCTACGGCCGCCAGATGTACGAAACCTGGTACCAAATGTCCAACCTCCTCGACGCCGGTCTCGACATCTCGCCCGTCGTCACCCACCGCTATTCCTACAAAGACTTCGAGCAGGGATTCGCGGCGATCAAAGAAGGAAACTGCGGCAAAGTCGTGTTGGATTTTGAGGAGATTTAACGAATGAAACTCGCACTATTGACCATATGCATTTCGATTTTTTCGATAGGTGTAACTGCCCAAAGCGACATCAAACTAAAAATTAATTCTAAGCTCCCTGCGAAGTATGTTAAGCAGCCCAAGGGCCTAACTTTGACCGCTGCTTCTCAAATGTTTCCTTTCATCGAGATCACAATCAAAAATATTGGGTATTTGATCGCCTTCGACGACGATGATCGAAAAATAAAATACATCTACACCGACGATGAGGACTTTGTCGATGGCTACGGCAGAAAAGTCGATCAGGAAATAACAGTGAAATACGAAGATATTGAGATTCTCGGGTATTTTCAGCTTCGCACAAAGCCCGACAAGAATGGCTGGCAAGCTGTCATTGGCGAATCGTCTGCCTTCGAGGGCGATTTTTTGGAACGCATAAAGAAGGCTGGTCAATTAACTACGGAAATCGATGGTTTCGCGAAAGGCTACAACTATTGATGCGACGACGATCAAGAACCCAGTCGCTATCGCTCCCGGCTCTGACTTAAAGAATCAGCGAAATCGGGCGAAGATCGTTTCCGGCGGCGGCGAATCGACAAAATCAAGGGAAAATTCGATAATTCGGGCGAAAGTTTAATAATTCAGAGAAAAATCGGATAATTCACGCGAAAGTTCGATAATTCAGAGGAAAATCGAATAATTCCGAGAAGAATCGCAAAATACAAACGAACGTCAGACAGTACACACAATAGTTTTATAATACAGGCGAAAACGGCTGGATTCAGCTGAAATACGCTACGAACGTTTCACAACCCCAACCCACAAGGAGACTTCCATATGAACGACAGCGAACGCAGGCGGTACGAGTGTTTTTTACGGATCAAGCAGTTTGGGACAGATAATACGGCGGATTTCGCGGCGATTCCGATCGCGGTGACGAACTTTGCTGCGATTACGGCCGAGATCGAGTTTCTTGAACAATACGGCGCAGATCAGCAAGAGGGCTTCGGCGACGCACGCGGCGCGACCGAGAATAAGGGAACCGCGCGTGAAAATCTTCGCGATGAGATGTCCGACATCGCGCGCACCGCACGTTCGATGGAATACCAATATGACGGCATCTCCGACCGTTTTCGAATGCCGCGCGGATCGTCCGATCAGGCTCTGCTCGCGACCGGCCGGGCGTTCCACAGCGAAGCCACGCCCATCTCCGCCGACTTTATCGCCTATGGAATGCCCGCGGAGTTCCTGACCGAACTCAAAGACGCCGCCGACGCATTCGAAGCCACCTTCGGCCCGCAAGGCTCGGCCATCGACAGCCACGTCGAAGCCACCGCCGAAATCGGCGAAGCCATCCGCCGCGGAATGGTCGCCCGCCGCATCCTCGACGGCATCGTCCGCAACGTCTACAAAACCGACCCCGGCAAACTAGCCGCCTGGACCAGCGCCAGCCACGTCGAAAAACCGCCGAAGAAAAAGGAGCCGACACCATAGAAGTCAACCGCATATGCTTTGAGAATACAGAGCCGAAAGCATGATAAAATAATGCTGTATGAAGGCGAAATCGATAAAACAGATCGTTACAAAAGCGAAGCTGCACGATCAGAAATCCGATCTCGCGTACTGGCGGTCGAGGCCTTACACTGAGAGATTAGCGGCGCTCGAAGAGATCCGGAGCGAATATAATAATTGGAAATATACCGATGCTGAACAGAGATTTCAGAGAGTTTATCGCATTGTTAAACTCAAACAAGGTTAAATATCTTGTGATCGGTGGTTACGCCATAGCCTTTCACGGCCATCCTCGGTATACAAAAGACCTCGACATTTGGCTCGAGCTCAGCGCTGAGAACGCCGTGAACATGATGAAGGCTTTGGCAGCTTTCGGATTTGCAGGACTCGGTATTTCTGACGACGATCTTCTGACGAGTGGGGTCGTAGTTCAGCTTGGATATCCGCCTAACAGGATCGACCTGATCAATTCGCCCGACGGAGTCGATTTCGCCGAGTGTTATCCGGCCAGAACGGAAATAGAGATCGATGGGCTGACGATATCGGTAATCGATCTGGAGAACTTGAAGAAGAACAAAAAGGCGTCCGGCCGCCTGCAAGACCTCGCCGATCTTGAGAAATTAAGCGATTAACAACTTTCCCTTTCTATATGTACGGAAATTTCAAACAACACCTGGAAAGCGCCCTGGCTGACATCCGCGAGGCCGGGCTTTATAAATCCGAACGCGTGATCGACAGCCCGCAGGACGCTAGGATCGAGGTCGGCGGCAGGGAAGTCCTGAACATGTGCGCGAATAATTATCTCGGCCTGAGCGACCACCGCGCGATCGTCGAGGCAGCGCGCCGATCGCTCGACGAGTGGGGCTACGGCCTGTCGTCCGTACGCTTTATCTGCGGCACGCAGGCCATTCATAAAGAGCTCGAACGCAGGATCAGCGCGTTTCTCGGGACCGAGGACACGATACTCTACACAAGCTGCTTCGACGCCAACGGAGGCCTGTTCGAAACCCTCTTCGGCGAAGAGGACGCCGTCATTTCCGACGAACTGAACCACGCAAGCATCATCGACGGGATCAGGCTGTGCAAGGCTCAGCGATTCCGGTATAAGAACAGCGACATGAGCGACCTCGCTTCCAGACTTGAGGACGCGAAGTCCGCCCGTTTCAAGATGATCGCCACGGACGGCGTGTTTTCCATGGACGGCTACATCGCGAAGCTGCCGGAGATCTGCGACCTCGCCGAAAAACACGACGCGCTCGTGATGGTCGATGATTCGCACGCCGTCGGTTTCATGGGCAAACACGGCAAGGGAACTCACGAACACCACAACGTCATGGACCGCATCGACATCATCACCGGAACCCTCGGCAAAGCACTCGGCGGAGCAAGCGGCGGCTACACCAGCGGCCGTAAGGAGATCGTCGAACTCCTGCGCCAGCGCTCCCGTCCATATCTTTTCTCCAATTCCGTCGCGCCCCCGATCGTCGCCGCATCCATCGCAGCGTTGGACATGTTAGAAGCTTCGACCGACCTGCGCGACCGGCTGATGGACAACACAAAGTATTTTCGCGAACGGATAAAGGGAATCGGACTCGAAGTTCTGCCCGGCGAACATCCCATCGTGCCCGTGATGTTCGGCGACGCCGTCCCGGCAGTCAAAATGGCGGAATCGCTGCTCGAAAAGGGCGTGTACGTGATCCCGTTCTCGTTCCCGGTCGTCCCGAAAGGCAAGGCGAGGATCCGCACGCAGGTCTCGGCCGCTCATTCAAAAGAAGACCTGGACTTCGCCATAGAAAAATTCGCCGAAGCAAAAGCGGAGCTGGGCCTGTAATCAATACCTAACGCCGAGTGCCGCGGTTGCCCGTGGAGAGGTTGTAGATCGAATAACCACTGAATGTTAAGCAAAATTAAAAAACTTATCCCGCTGCCCGTCAAAAGATCTCTATTCAAGGCCTATTCCGAGTACGCACCGTACTCGCTGGGAAAGATAATGGGCGTCGCGGGTTACGACGTTTCAAGAAGAACGAATTTCTACTCGGTTCTACCGACGCTTCCCGCCCTCCGAAGAAATGACGCGCGCTGGAATAAACCAAGTTCGCTGACCGGCCTGAAATACAATATCGACGAGATGAAAACCGAGCTCGAGGGCCTGCTTTCAGAGTATTTGGACGAATATTCAGCGCTCCCATCGTATAAGGAGATGCACGCACGGGCAATGGGCCTCGGGTACACACCCGTAGATTCGCTGACGCTCTATACAATGATCCGGAAGCTAAAACCAAAGCGTTATTTCGAGGTAGGTTCGGGGCTCACGACGTACTATTGTTCGCTGGCCGCGGAACAAAATCGAAAGGAAGGATTCCCATTGGAGATCGTCTGTGTCGAACCCTATCCACTGAAGAATCTGCACACGCTCCCGAACATCCAAATAATTCAAAAGGAAGTGCAGGACGTGGACCTGGAGTTGTTCAAGCAGCTAGAAGCCGGCGACGTTCTCTTCATCGACTCAAGCCACGTCATTAGGATCGACGGCGACGTTCCATACATCTATCTGGAGATCATTCCGTCAGTTGCGAAAGGTGTGAACATTCATATCCACGACATTCCGTTCCCATACAACACGCCGTATCCCGCGGAAAAATGGGTTTACGGCCAAGCGGAGCCAATGTACTGGAACGAGGCGATGCTGCTGCAGGCATTCCTTGCGTTCAACAACGATTTTGAGATAAAGCTTTCGCTGCCGATGATACGGCACTTCGACGAGAAATTTTTGCGGGATCGGATCGCGATCTATGAAACAGTGACCGAGAATAGCAATGCGTTCAGCTCGATTTGGCTGAAGCGCGTAAATTAAACACACAAAAAGAGCGGCCCGAAAAGCCGCTCTTTTCAATATATTCGGTTCATAACTACGCAGCCGCCTGCTGCTGTTTTGCAACGGCGTCCTTAGCCTGGCCGGCGACGGCGGCAAAAGCTTCAGGCTGCTTGACGGCCATATCGGCAAGGACCTTGCGGTCCAATTCGATCCCGGCAAGCCTCAGGCCGTGTACGAACTGCGAGTATTTCATGTCGTTCAAACGGCAGGCCGCGTTGATTCGGACGATCCAAAGTTTACGAAAATCGCGCTTCTTCAGCTTTCGGCCGGTGTAAGCGAAATTGAGCCCGCGCTCGACCGATTCCTTTGCCGAACGATACAGCTTCGACTTTGTCCCACGATAGCCTTTGGCTAAGGCTAATATCTTTTTGCGCTTCTCGGTGCGCTTATTACCACGTTTTGCTCTAGGCATCTTCTACACTCCTTACAGTAGTTCGATCTTGAAATAGGGGCCGTTCAATTCATGGCTTCCGAATACAAAACAACCGCTTAAACGATCCAAGATCCAATATTGTTAATCGCGGCCGTACGGCAGCATCTTCTCCACGCGCTTCTGATCACCTTCCGATACGAGCACGTCGATATCCAGATTGCGCTTACGCTTGTTCGTCTTTTTCGTCAGAATATGACGTGCATGCGAATGGCCGCGTTTGAACTTGCCCGAAGCTGTCGAGCGAAAACGTTTCGCCGCGCCTTTGTGTGTCTTAAGTTTTGGCATAACTTCTTCTCCTAACGTTACTTATATTAAATAGCTCTTAAGGGGCGACGGCTATTGAGCTCTATTCGCCCGTTATGATCTTTTGGCCCGCTTATTCTGCACCCGCTGCCGGAGCTTCCTTCGGCTTTTTCTCCGCGGGTTTGGTTTTCTTGGGCACGAAGATGGTGAACATCTGATAACCTTCCATCTTCGGCGCGACCTCGACGTCGGCAATGTCCGCCAGGTCGCCGGTCAGCTTTGCAAGGATCTTTGCCCCGAGTTCTCGGTGCGTCATTTCGCGGCCGCGGAACGCGATCGCCGCTCGGACCTTATCACCGTCGGCAAGCCATTCTCTCGCATGCTTCATGCGGTAATTGTAATCGTGATCGTCGGTGCCCGGACGAAACTTGATCTCTTTGACCTGAACGGTAACCTGTTTCTTTTTCGCCTCATGAGCCTTTTTCTTTTGCTCGTAGAGGAACTTGCCGTAATCGATCAGCTTGCAAACCGGCGGTTTGGCATTCGGCGCGATCTCTACCAGATCGACACCTGTGTCACGTGCACGCTGGATCGCGTCTCTCGTATCCATTACGCCTAGCGTTTCGCCATCCTCGGTCACTACCCGCACGGACGGTACCCTTATCCGTTCGTTCGTGCGGTGAAGCGGCTCACGAAAGCGGGGGCGATTTCTATTTCCACCAAATCTTCTAGCGATATAGCCTCCTGGTCTATTTGCCTAAATGCTCCGAAGCTCTTTTTGCTTCGCGATCATATCCTTAAATTCACTGAGAGCCATCGCGCCGATGTCTCCCTTTTTGCGGTCGCGAACGGCCACCTTTTGTTCTTCGAGTTCCTTATCGCCAAGCACGAGCATATAAGGAACTTTCTGCATTTGAGCGTCGCGGATCTTTGCGCCGATCTTGTCGCTCTTGGTATTTATTTCCACACGGAAGCCGGCGTCGGTCAACTCTCGTGCGACCTTTTCGGCGTATTCATTAATACGGTCCGTAATGGGAAGTACTGCAACCTGTACCGGCGCAAGCCAAAGCGGGAAGGCGCCGGCGTAATGCTCGATCAGAACGCCGAAGAACCGCTCGATCGACCCGAACAAAGCCCTGTGGATCATGATCGGGCGGTGTTTCTGGTTGTCGTCGCCCGTGTATTCCAACTCGAATCGTTCGGGCAGATTCCAATCAAGCTGGATCGTTCCCAACTGCCATATGCGGCCGATCGCATCTTCGATCTTGATATCGATCTTCGGCCCGTAAAATGCGGCTTCGCCTTCGATCCGTTCGTAGCTTATACCGCGTTCATCAAGAGCGGCGGCGAGCTGGGCTTCGGCCTGGACCCATTGCTCATCCGATCCAAGATAACCCTTGTTTTCGGCAGCACCGCGAACCGAAAGCTCAAATCTGACCTTTTCAAATCCGTATGTCTCGAATACCTTGATCGCAAAATCCAGGCAATCAGCAACTTCGGCGTGAACCTGGTCCGGCCGTACGAAAAGATGAGCATCGTCGACTGTGAATCCCCGAACCCTCATTAAGCCGTGCAAGGTTCCCGACAGCTCGGCACGGTAGACCGTTCCGGCCTCGGAATACCGCTGCGGCAGGTCACGGTACGAACGCTGGTTAGATTTATAGATGCCGATATGGAACGGGCAATTCATCGGCTTTAGCCGATATTCCTCGTCCTCTATGCTCGTCGGAGCGTACATGCTGTCGGCGTAGTTTCCTTCGTGGCCGCTGGTGACCCAAAGCTGTCGTTTTGCGATATGCGGCGTGAAAACAAAGCTATAGCCTCGTCGCTCAAGTCCTTCCTTGAGCAGCCGTTCCATCTCCATCCGAATGATGCCGCCCTTCGGATGCCAAAGGATCAGCCCGGCGCCGTATTCTTCGGAGATCGAAAACAGGTCGAGCTCGCGGCCAAGTCGACGATGGTCGCGCCGCTCGGCTTCTTCACGCTGTTTTGTCCAGGAATCAAGCTCAGCCTGCTCAGCGAAAGCAATGCCGTAGATGCGCTGCATCTGCTGATTGGACGCATCGCCCTTCCAATAGGCACCGGCGATCGACAATAATTTGAACGCCTTCAGCTTACCCGTATGCGGAACATGCGGCCCAAGGCAGAAATCTATGAATGGCGAGTTGTCGATGTAGTAAACGCTCGCCGTACCTTCAACCTTCTCGTCGATCAGCTCGCGCTTCAACGGCTCTTGGCGCTCTTCAAATATGTCAAGTATCTTCGCTTTTTCAACGTCTTCGCGCCGGTACGGAAGATTGCGCTTCGCCATTTCCCGCATCTTCTTTTCGATCACCGGCAAGTCCGCTTCCGTAAGATGGCGCGGAGCGATGACATCATAAAAGAAGCCATATCGCGGATCGTCCATTAGTGCCGGGCCGATTCCGAGCTGTGTGCCAGGAAATAGTTCGAGTACTGCAGCAGCCAGTAGATGAGCGGTTGAATGACGGATCACCTCGAGGCCGTCGCGCGAATCAGTGAGGATCGGCTCGATCGATATGACTTCATCCGTCGGCGAAAGCTCCTTACTAAGGTCAACCTCTTCGCCGTTGACCTTTGCGGCCAGCGACTTCTTAAGCGCATCTCGATCCAGCGCTTTGATAGCATCGGCAACCGACGCAGGCGCAGGGATACTCCGCTGATTCTCACCCAATTTAATATTTAGTTCGCTCATATCTTTGTTAATCGTCAGAGGTAAAATGTCGATCGATCGGCTCACGACGACGCGTGCCCCGGGCCCAAAGAAGCGGCTCTTATCAACGAAATAAATACCAGTTAACTATTAACAATCTTCCTACTACAATTTCAGATCAGATCCGATAAGAGCGACTTTGCTTTGTTCGGCCAACACTTTTCAGGGCGTGGTTCGAACGGTACGCGCCGTTAGAGGCGTGTCGTAGTAGTTTTAGTAACTGCAAAGTTCTTCGAAAGCATCTTATCGAAAATTTATAAACGGCAGGCAAATGGCTCACCTGCCGGTTTGGTTCAAGCGAAGTAGTATAACAGACCGCAAAATAATTGCAAACCCGAAAATTCAGACAGGCGAAGCCTCGAGCCATTCCCATGCCTTGCTTTCGTCGGACGGCTCAAACACGCGTATCTCCGTATTGAACATCGGGGCTGCGAGTTCCAGGAAATTCCTTAACCATGTCGGAGCACCGACCACTGCATATCGTTCAACTCTTTTCACGGCCTGCGATTTCATGCTGAAAAGGTCCTGACGGGCCACGGCTCGAAGGTCGAAACCCTTCATATTCGTCAGTCGCCCAAGGACGCGGAGCTTGCCGTCGTTCTTGTAGACCTCGTCCATACGCTTGATGGCCATGTCCATGTCCTTTTCAGTAATACGCCCGTCGACTTCATATGCGACGACTGAAGGCTTCGTGGTCTCGATGAATCGGATCGACGGCGGCGGCACTACAGTTTCCGGCTTAGGTGCTGGAGGCTGCGAGGCCCATTCTAATGCGGCTGTTCGGTCGTTTTTCGGAAAAACACGGACTTCCATCCAGGCAAAAACGAGGCCTTCGACGCGGGCAAGAGTCGCGAGCCATTTTTTGTCGGTCACGACAGCGGCCCGGTAATAGCGATTGAGTTTAGCCAGTTGACCAAGGCCGTTCGTTATGTCCTTGATAAGGGCGTCCAGAGTGATCTCGAACGAATCGTCGACCTCGGCGAAAAACGACACGTCTTCGTGCTTTTTAAGAGCGGTTTCAAGTGCATCGTACGCACGCTGTACGTCGGCGCCCGTGAGTTCGCCGGCGATCTTCATTGCGACCAGATGGCTGGGAGAGTCAAGAATCTCAAGCATAGCTAAACCTCCTATGCCATTGATTTTAACAGATTGTTGGAGCGAAACGTGAGGATTTAAAATGAAAATGGTAGGCACTAGCAGAGTTGAACTGCTGACCCCTACCGTGTCAAGGTAGTGCTCTACCACTGAGCTAAGTGCCTACGAACAATATCGCCAATAAACGGCGAACGATTAGGATGCCAAAACACTTTCGGGGTGTCAAGTCGGTAGCGAACAGTAAGTTAAGTCAACAATTTGCGGTACTTATACACGCAGGTTTGCCGCTAATACTCGAGCAGTTCAATGCCGACGATTCTTATTAGGCGGAGCCGGTACAAATGCGATGCATTGCGATCGCGACCAGTTTTGTCGTGCGATCATCGACGTCAAAGTTTGGGTTGACCTCGGTAAATTCGATGATTCTGGTGTGAGCGAGCGATGCGGCGTATTTCACAAGCTGGATGAATTCGCTAGCCTTTAGACCAAGCGGGCTCGGCGCGGAAACGCCGGGAGCGTCGGAAGCGCGAACCGCGTCCATGTCGAAGCCAAAAAATGTGTTGAGCGACGAACTGTGCCCGATAAACTTGTGTTTGATCTCTTCTTTCAATTCCAGGTCAGGTTCAGAACGGGAACGCAGAAGCTCAAGACTAATTCGATGGGCGCCGATGTCCCGAAGGTAATTGTAGTACACAGGTGAGCAGTGATGCGTCTGAAATCCCACCTCGAAGAAATAATCGGGAAGCAGATGTTTCTCTTCGAGAAGCTGGCGATAATGCGTGCCGCTATTTCGCGGCTGATCGACACGAACGTCGAGATGAGAATCAATATTTACCCCGATCCACCACTCGGGCCCAAAGACCTCCGCCATAGCGCGGCCGTCCGCGTATGAAATGTCGTTTCCTCCGCCGAGAACGATAATGCGCTTACCGTCGCGAATAATCTGTTTTACAACCTCGATATGACGATCGTGAATTTCTTCTAAAGTACCGTCAACGTTCAAGTTCCCAATATCGAATATTCGTTTTCGGATGTTAAAGGTCGACAATTTATAAAACTGAGTACGAATTGCGTCAGGTGCGTCCGCAGCGCCATCTCGGCCATTATTCCGGCGAACTCCCTCGTCTTGAGGGCAGCCGAGAATAACGATATCGGAGGATTGGTAGGAGGCCGGATCGAACGTCACGATCTCGCCGAGACGCGGGTCGTTTCGATCATTCTTACTAAAAAATAATTGGGAATCGGGACGCGTTGTGAATTCGAAAATATCGGGCATATTTGCCATTGATTATTTTCTATAAACACAATGAAGTCAAATTTTACTCCGTTTCGCATCCCGATTCCGCCGTGTTGTCAGGGCCCGCAGTTTCCGGCAGCCCAGTGCACTGCCGAGCCCTCGATCGCTACTTCGCCGTTGGGCCTTCGCGGCACACTTGCCTTATAGACCACTCGGACGGTATTTCCAGACGAATCAGTTACTCGGAGGTTCACCGAATAAACGCGGCCGTCGCCGTCGTTGTTGCGATCCGCACGCAGTTGAACCGAGCGGCAATCATCGCTGACTATGATATCGACGACTTTCTTCGCCGGGGCTTCGTCGCTCGTTACGGACTCGATAACCACCGACTTTAATAGGTCTTCGTCACAGTCGTCGGCCACGTTGTTTACCATCTGCGCCGCGGATAATGGGACCAGCTTGCCGTTTGCTGGAAAGAGGCTCACCGGGGCAGCCAACGTGATCACGGGCGCGTTACTTGCCGTAACCGTGACCGTTATGAGCGCTTCTGCATACGATCCCGCCGAATCGGTAACGCGGAGCGTAAACACGGCGTCTGCTGCCGAGCACACAGCGGCTATATTGGCTATAACGCCGCCCTCGTCGTTAACCGCTATGTTTGCGATCGAAACCCCATTTACGTTCGCGGATGAGCCTCCGTTCACGGTGACGAGAAGCGTCGATTCGGCATCTTCGGCGTCCGATATGACCGCGATAGATGCGGGCCGCGAGGCACCTTGTCGAACAGAAGCCTGCATGGCTCTGATAATCGGTGCGGAGTTGCCGGCGCAGGCGTTTAGAAAAACGGAAATGTTGTTTGACGCCCGATTTGCCACCGCGAGATCTGCTTTACCGTTTTGATCGAAGTCGGCCGAAACGATCGAGCCGGGTTCCGAACCTACCGCAAAGTTTATAGGAGTACCGAGACCGCCGATACCGTCACCTTGATAGACGCTAATTGCGTTATCTGAGTAATTTACGGCTACGACGTCCGCTTTTCCATCGCCGTCAAAATCAGCGATCGATGCCGCGAAGGGCGTGTTGCCGGCCGGAACGGAAGCGGCCGGGCTAAATGTTCCGGCTTCGTTTATAAGTATTGAAAGGTTATTCGAGCCTGAATCAACTGTAATAAGGTCGATATTACCGTCGTTGTTGAGATCGCCGGCTTCGACTGCCCCGGGAAGCGAACCTATATTATGCATTGAATCGACGGTGAACGAACCACTTCCATCGCCAGACAATATCGTGACGCTATTGCGGAGATAATTGGCGGCCGCGATATCTGTAGTGCCGTTATTATCGAAATCGGCAGCTGTAACGGAAATTGCCGAATTTACCGGTCCGAAGAATGCCGCGGGGTGAAATCCGCCGTGGTTGTCCGAAAGCAGGACGGCGATATTGTTCGAATCGAAATTGGCGGTTATGAGATCGAGACTTCCGTCGCCGTTAACATCAGCGATTGCAACGTCATACGGCGTAAAGCCCGTGGCGTAAAAGATCGGAGACGCGAACGATCCGCTGCCATCGTTGCGAAAGACAGCGACGCGGTGCGACACGGGATCGACAGCAACAATATCGATATCGCCGTCGGCATCGACGTCGCCCGTCTCGAGTGCGTACGGGCCCGCGAGGCCTCCGTACGATATGGCCGGGGCAAACCCGCCTTCGGGAAGGGCAAGCGCAATGGAGACGGAGCCTCCGAAATAGTCGACGGAGGCGAGATCGGGCCGCCCGTCCAAATTAAGATCTGCGGCCCGGACGGCTGCAGGATAGCTGCCGACAGCGACCGGGGCGGCGGGGACGAAACTCATTCCCGGGCAGGATTGGGCAGCGATGTCAAAAGCAGCGGCGGCGAAAATCAGCACGGCAACTGCTGCAATTAGGGGGTTCGGAACAATGTTCCGGTTAGATTTTCTCACTTGTCTTTCCTCCGATTTATCTGATCGTTTCGGGCGCTCGGATGATCGGAAAGGCATGGCCGGGTACGTTGACCGGCCGGGGAAAACCGTTGGTAAAGCCCAGTTCTCCTTAAAGGATATAAAGCCTTATTACGGTTATACTTCCATAAATATTATCCCAACGGTCGTATTTTGGGAACCGCAGCTGCGCGAAATGTAATATTCCTGTAACTATCGAAAAAACCTTGCCTTTTGAGTTTTTGAAGGATTAACCTGTGAATACTATGAAAGTTCTGCTTGTGTACCCGGAGTTTCCCGATACTTACTGGAGTTTTCGGCATGCGCTGACTTTCGAAGGTAAGAAAGCCGCGTTCCCCCCGTTAGGGCTGTTGACGGTATCCGCAATGCTCCCTGTTCGCTGGGAAAGGCGTCTTGTTGACATGAACGTCGGGGAACTGACGACCGATGACATCGATTGGGCGGACATCGTCTTCCTGAGCGCGATGATCGTGCAAAACGAATCGCTCGAGGCGGTCGTCGAACTCTGCCGCGAACGCGGAAAGCCGGTCGCCGTCGGCGGGCCTTATGTGTCCACGAGTCCGGAGAGGCTGCCGGACGCGGACCACATTTTTATCGGCGAGGCGGAGACGACACTGCCGGAATTTATCAGCGACCTTGAACTCGGCATCGCGCGGAAAATCTACAAAGCTGACGAGCGCCCATCGCTGTTGAACACACCGGTCCCGGATTTCGGTTTGATGGACATGAAGAAGTACAGCGCGATGTCGGTGCAGTATTCGCGCGGATGCCCGTTCCAGTGCGAGTTCTGCGATATCATTGAGATCTACGGCCGGGTGCCGCGGACGAAATCGAACGAACAGATGCTCGCGGAACTTGATGCTCTGAACAGGGCGGGCTGGCGCGGGCTTTTGTTCATCGTTGATGACAATTTCATCGGCAATAAAAAGAATGTGCGGCAGTTCATGCCCGACCTGATCGATTGGTCGCGGAGTCACGGCAATCCTTTCTCGTATATCACGGAGGCCAGCATTAACCTTGCCGAAGACGACGCGCTGCTGCAGCAGATGGAGGACGCCGGTTTCCGGCGGGTGTTCCTGGGGATCGAGACGCCGGTAGAAGAAAGCCTGAAGGAGGCGCAGAAGGGGCAGAATACGCGGCGTGACCTGCTCGAGTCCGTGCAGAAGATCCAGAGCTTTGGAATGGAGGTGATGGCCGGCTTTATCGTCGGGTTCGATAACGACCCGGACGATATTTTTGATCGTCAGGTCAGGTTCATCGGCGAGAGCGGAATTCCGCTGGCGATGGTCGGGCTGCTTTCGGCCTTGCCGGACACGCAATTATGGCGGCGGCTGGAAAAAGAAGGCCGTCTGCTGAATGTCAGCACGGGAAACAACACCGATTGCACGGTGAATTTCGTGCCGAAAATGAACGTGCAAGTGCTGATCGACGGCTATAAATCGATCTTACAGAAGATCTACAGCCCGCAGGAATACTACAAACGCGCGCTCGACTGTATCGCTGCATTCCACAACGACCGCATCGAACCTCGCAAGATCGACCTGATCAACGATGTAAAGGCGTTCGCGCGGCTCGTGATGACGCTTGGCATCCGCGACGGCGAGCGGGCGGCGTTTTGGCGGTATTTCTACAGATTGATGCGCGATCATCCGCGTGATATCGCTCACGGATTGACTTTGGCTGCGATGGGCTATCATTTCAGGCTAATCACTGAAAAATACTGCGGCCGCGGCGAATTACAGGCCGCGAACGTAGCGGAATAGTACACAATTTGTGGTATAATTCTTGCAATCTCTCTCCAATGTAATTGTGATTCTCTCCTCAGATAAAAATTTATCCGGGGTAAGCTTTTTTCCCGGGAGGAGCGCTTAAATTCATATGAAAAAATTACTATGGGTTTTCATGATGTTTGCAGTTTTCGGCGGCGGCCTTATTTTATCGGCTCCGCAGAGCACGCCCGCTCAAACTTACCTGCAGCGGGTCAGGGACAGGAACGGCAGGATCCGTTACGTTCGCGTTCGGAAACCGAGCTATTACCGGCGGCATCGTAACCGCATCAACATGGCGGTCGGTACGGGCGGCGGAGCGTTGATCGGCGGCCTGCTCGGCGGCGGTAAAGGCGCTTTGATCGGCGCCGGCATTGGGGCCGGAAGTTCGGCGTTATACACATATAAATTGAACAAGAAGAAAAGACGCTACAAAAAGGTCAGACGCTACTGATCGAACAAAGCCCGCGAAGCATACAGCTTTCGCGGGCTTTTCTATTGCGGCAAAATTATTGAGGCAATAGACAAAACCTTCGAATCACGAGATAAAAGCTTCGAATCATGCAACAAAACTCTCGGATCGTATAATAAATCATTCAAGTCATGTGATAAGTCTTTCAGATCATGTGATAACTCTCTTGAGTCATGTGAAAAATTCTTCGAGTCATGCGATAAAGGTCTCGAATCATGTGACAGATCTTTCAGATCCAACGATAAAACGTTTTTATCCGCCAAAAATCCTCTCCAGCCTCGAAGAAAAAAAGATTGACAAGATCGAAATTCGCCATCGATAATGCCTTACGACCGATCATCAGCGACGTTGTTTCGCTGCCCCTTTTTTAACCGGCCGGCCTGTTTCTGGCCCCTTATAAAGAACCTTATGATGAAAAACTCCCTGGCTGCCTTTCTGCTCATCGGGATGGCTTTCTTTTCTGGAGCTTTTGCTCAGCTTGATAAGACTTTTGACGGTGACGGGATGCGGCTGATCTCCTTCAGCGCTTCGGGCACAACGAAGGACATGGCGGTCCAGGCGGATAACAAGATCGTGATCATCGGAAACTGTAACGAGATCGGCACGCTGCGTGCTTTCTGCGTTATTCGCCTGAACGAAGACGGTTCGTTCGACACCTCGTTCGGCAACGGGTCCGGGTTCGTTTTTGCACCCCTCAACGGCCCGACCCCGACGTTTGGCAGGCAGGGCGTCGTCATTCAGAACGACGGAAAGATCGTGCTCGTGGGCACGGTTTCATCAGCCCTCACGCTGGTCCGCCTGAATCCAGACGGCAGCCTCGATACGACGTTCGGAACGAATGGTTCGGTCCAGAATGCCGCCGTCTCACAGGCCAACAAGATCGCGATACAGCCTGACGGCAAGCTCGTCGTTATAGGTTTTTCGGGCTCGACCGCGTCGGACGCAAAACAGACGGTCGCGCGATTCTTGCCGAGCGGCGCGCCGGACACCGCTTTCGGCACGAATGGGATAACGACGCTCACTTTCGGGTTGGCTCGCTCGATCGGCACTTCGCTCGATATTCAGCCGGACGGGAGGATCGTGACCGGCGGGGCGCTCGCGACGCAGGCGACTGCCTACCTGCTGGCGCGTCTGAACCGCAACGGGACCCTGGACACGACGTTCGACAATGACGGCTATCTGTTCATTGATTCCGGCGCCAACTTGTTTCCGGAACTGGGAAATTTGATCTCGGTCAAGGTGAAGAGCGACGGGCGCATCGTCGCCCTGGGCGATCGAAACATCTTGTTTTCATTCTACGCGAACGGCTCGCCCGACCTTACGTTCGATGGCGACGGTTCGCGCACCGCGCTTGCCAATAGCGAAGTTTACGACATGGCCGTCAGCACAAGCGGCCGAATTATCGTGGCGGGCAATCCGACGATACCGGAGCATTTTCCGAACATCGATTACCGCAGCGCGGCATACCTGGCGGACGGTTCGCCGGACCTCAATTATACGGGCGTCAACGCCAATTCCGGCGGGATCGACGGCGCGACTGCCGCGCTATTCGATAGAAAGGGAAGAGTGACACTGAGCGGGCGGTCGTCGTTCGGTGCGATCAGGAACGCCCCATGGATCAATCCGATATTCTCCGCCGCGCGATATGTCGCTCCGGCCCCGCAAACCGTCGGATTTTCGGGACGAGTGACCGAACTCAACGGGGCCTCCGTCCAAAACGCGGTGATCACGCTTAAGAGCGGCAGCGAAATAATCGCCTATGCCCGCACTAATCCGTTCGGATATTTTTACTTTCAGAACATCGCGACGAATCAGACGTATACCATCGCAACCGCCGCGAAAGGTAAGTTCTTTTATGACCGCAGCGTGATGATCGACGCCGCGACCGCGAATTTCCTGATCGTTGGCGAACGAACGGCGCAATAAATGCGGCTATAAGAGTCGAACGTTCCTCACCAGACGACGCCCCAGCGGCCAACGGCATTAATTGAACGCCTGCGTATGATCTTTCGAAATAATGGATGTCGGACCGAATGGTTTTCGGTGTATAGTATCCGGGAATTCTAATTTGGTCGTGTCGGAGGGCCGCGTGAGCCGTATATTTTTCATCATTGTCCTGATCGCATCGGTATTAGCATTTTCGCCGTCCACACCGGCCCAATCGGCGGACGATTATTGTTCGGAATGGGGGATCACGCCGTCGTTCGATTCGCCGTTCGCTCGTATCCCGTACGTTTTCGGACGCGTTGTGGTGCTCGGCCTGGACCCGAGTGCGAAACTTCCGAAGGTCTCGGTCACCCTTCACGACCTTGGCCAATCGGCGCAGCGGCAGACGCTGAACAAGTCCGGAAAGTACTGTTTCAAGCTTTCGAGTTCTTCGTCAGGCTCGCTGGTGATCGAGGTTGACGGCATTGAGATGGACCGCCGGACACTGACGACCGCGGGCGGCGCGCAGCGGAGAGAGGATTTCGAGATAACGATGCGCGGAGGAGGCCCTGCTCCCGCAGGAACGATCAATGCAAGATATCAGCATCCGCGCAATGATAAAACCGTCGAACTGTACAAAAAGCTCGACGAAGCCGATCAAAAAAAGAATGCCGATGACTCGACGAAACTGCTCAAACAGATCGTAGCGGCGGACCCGGCCGATTTTTTGGCCTGGGCGAGATTGGGATCGCGTCACCTCGAAAATAAATCGCTCGCGGATGCGGAGGCGGCATTCCGCAAGGCCATCGAATCGAAACAGGATTATGCGCCGGCGTGGGTCTATTTCGCGATGGTCCGCATGGAGCAGAAGCAGTATGAAGCAGCGATAGAAATATTAAAACACGCGGCCGAACTGGAGCCGGCAAACGCCAGAGCGTTTCAGTTGCTGGGCGAAAGCTATCTGCAGACGCGGCAAGGCACGCTCGGCGTGGAGGCATTGAACGAAGCCATACGGCTCGACCCGAACGGCATGGCTGAATGCCATCTGCAGCTGGCGCACCTGTATGAACTGGCGGGTGCAAAGGACCTGGCCGTAAAGGAATACAAACTGTTCCTCGAAAAGCGGCCCGAGCACCCGGACAAGAAGAAGATCGAGAAGCTCATCAAAGCGAACCAGTGATCAGCGGTTACGGCCTCGCGTTAAAGAATTTAATGAAATCGTTCGTCACGTCCACGCTGAGGTCGCCGATAGCGATAAGAAAGCCGGTTTCGTCTTTGGCTATGTCGAATATCAGCGAATAGCCCTTCGTCTTCGCGTATTCCTGAAGAGCGTTCCCGATCGATTCCTGAAGCGGGCCGAGAACGGCCTGTCGACGCCTTGCGTATCTTGCCTGCGCATCTTCGCTTTTGAATTTTATATCGCGCTGAAGCTTTTCAGCTTGTTCGACCTTCCTGGATCGATTTCTGATCGACGGCGGAAAGTTTCTGCAGGCCCTCGATCTCTTTCGTGAGAGCGATCAGCCTTGTATTCATATCGCCGACCGCCTTCTGATCGGGTTCGAATTCGGCGCTCAGCGCTTTATTGGCGTTAACGTATTTTGTAATGCCGGCTTTTTCATCGGAAAACACGAGGGAATTGACGACGCCGACCTTGTTCGCCGCCGGTGTCTGAGCTGCTGCCGCGACGGCAAGCATAAGAATAGTGATGATCGGCAGAATGCCTCGTACTAACATAATTCGTTTGTCTCCAGAGTAATTTTAGAAATTTCAAAAAGGCCAGTGATTTAGATGCACGGAAGCTTGATATCGTTCTTTTCGGCGAAATCGATCGCTTCCTGATAGCCCGCGTCCGCATGGCGGATGACGCCCATGCCCGGGTCGGTGGTTAGAACGCGTTCGATCCGTTTTGCCGCTTCCGGCGTGCCGTCTGCGACGATGACCTGGCCGGCATGAAGGGAATAACCGATACCGACGCCGCCGCCGTGATGAAGGGAAACCCAGGTAGCTCCGCCGGCAACGTTGATCATCGCGTTCAGATAGACCCAATCCGCGATGGCGTCGCTGCCGTCCTTCATCGCCTCTGTTTCGCGATTAGGTGACGCGACCGAACCGCAGTCGAGATGGTCACGGCCAATGACGATCGGCGCTTTCAGCTCGCCTGACGCGACCATTTCATTAAGTTTCAGTCCCGCCTTTGCCCGCGCGCCGTACCCGAGCCAGCAGATGCGGGCGGGAAGGCCTTGGAATGCGACCTGTTCCTGCGCCATCGTCAGCCAGCGGGCCAGGTGGTCGTCGTCCGGGAACAGGTTCATGATGGCTTCGTCTGTGCGATAGATGTCTTCTTTTTCGCCCGAAAGCGCGACCCACCGGAACGGGCCTTTGCCCTCGCAAAAAAGCGGCCGAATATACGCTGGCACAAAACCGGGATAATCGAACGCATCGGCGACACCGTTGTCTTTGGCACGCTGGCGGAGATTGTTTCCATAATCGAAAACGACGGACCCGCGACGCTGAAATTCGAGCATGGCTTCGACGTGGCGCGACATCGAATCCATTGCGGCCTTTTCGTAAGCCGCCTGATCGGACCTTCGAAATTCGGCGGCTTCGTCGACCGAATATCCGACGGGGATATAGCCGTATAGCACGTCGTGCGCACTTGTTTGGTCCGTGACAACATCGGGCACGATGCCGCGTTCGAGGAGCTGCCAATGCACCTCGGCGGCGTTTCCGAGAAGGGCGATGGAACGGGCTTCTTTCGCCGCTGCGGCCGCCTGAGCCATTGAGATAGCTTCGTCAAGATCTTTCGCCGCGACATCGACCTGTTTAAGCTGCAGCCGCCGTTCGATCCGCCACGGGTCGACCTCTACGAGAATCCCGACACCGCCGTTGAACGTTATCGCCTGTGCCTGCGCTCCGCCCATTTCGCCGAGGCCGGCGGTCAGTACGAGTCGGCCCGAAAGATCGCCCCAGCCGTGCTGCCGCGCAAGCGAACCAAACGTTTCGTATGTGCCCTGCAAGATACCCTGCGTGCCGATATAGATCCACGAACCGGCCGTCATTTGACCGTACATCATCAGGCCGTCGCGCTCGTATTGGTCGAACTGCTCCTGCGTCGCCCAATGCGGCACGATGTTCGAATTCGCCAGCAAAACGCGCGGCGCGTCCGTATGCGACCTGAAAATTCCGACGGGCTTTCCGGATTGTACGAGCAGCGTTTCGTCTTCGTTAAGGTTCCGAAGAGATTCCAGGATCGCATCAAACGATTCCCAGTTTCGTGCCGCCTTTCCGCGGCCGCCGTAAACGATAAGATTATCGGGATCGAAAGCGACCTCGGCGTCGAGGTTGTTCTGGATCATTCGATAGGCCGCTTCTATCAGCCAGTTTTTGCAAGTTATTTCCGTGCCCGCGGGCGATTTTACAGTTCGTTTCATAAGCGTTATGCGTTTGTTATTCTATTGTTAACTAATTTTTCTTCATAGCAAAGAACCACGAAATTCGATTGTGCGAACTTTAGCGAACGATCTCACAAAAGTATTGACTAGCACATCGCAAATGAATTAAGCTTTTATTGTCCTGCCGAAAGCCACTCAGGTTATCTAAATCATAAAATCAACTCAACTGGAGATTAGAAACGATGAAATGCAAAATGTTCCTGCTTCCACTCTGCATAGCTCTTCTCGTAGGAGGGGTTTGCGCTCAATCAGCATCCGAAGCTAAGTATCCAACTGTTTTTGATGCTTTTAACTCTTGGAAAACTAAGTATTTAGAAACGGATGAAGTCGGTCAGTCAGGCAAATATCAAGCGATTGCAGTTTCGGCGCGTCGTTTGGATGATAGATCTGCAACCGTCCAGCTGCTTATACTCTCCGAGTCGAATGATGAACGCGGCTTTGATATAAAAGTTTCTGCCCAACCGATGAGAATTCAGAAAGATGTCAAAGGGCAAAACTTCCTCGTAAAATCAGGTTCTGGCTCAGGAATTGAGGCGTCGGGATTGAAGTCCCATAGCCGACATGAACTTGAAAATGTTTTGGCAGTTCCTTCTCTGTCCTTACCGGCGGACGTTAATGCCGATGCCGTAAGCATCGAGATAAATATATATGACGGTGTGAAGAACATAAGGCAAACTATTTCGGTTCCGCTAGAATATGGAGGATTTGCGACCGCAATCGGCCGATTTGCTGACGATCGAAACGAGCTTTCAGAGGCAGAGTGGTGTGGTTCGTGTCTCGATTGTGGAACGCTTTGCATAAACTGTCCCGATAACAAAAGCGGACACTTTAACTGTGTTAATTGTACTATAACGTGTCAATAATTAACGATTGAAATACTTGAAATTTGGAGAAAAGAAAGAAGCCACCTTCTTTCTTTTTTGCTTTCATAACTAACTATTGTTAACCGTGACCCTTTGGTTATAAGGTAATCCGTCAAGATCGAATAATGTAAGGCGGATATTTTCAAATTAATGGCGCGACCGTCGCGTTTCCGTTTTTGCACGCAGTGACAGAAGCGATCGTGCTGCTCGGGCTGATGCTTGGAAAGCTATTCCTGTACGACATCGGCTAAATGAGCACGGTCGCTCGAACTATCTTAGTCGTATCGCTTGACAATATCCTGGTTGTTTCCGTCCTTTACAATAAGTATAGATCGGTCATTTTCGTCCTGGTGACACCTAGAAGAAAAGCCGAGCGCCCGTGTAGAATAGTTAGAGATTCACCGGCTACAAATAAAGCTATGAATACTCTGAAATTGTTTTTAATAATTCTGTTCGGTGGAATTGCTCTGACAACTAACATTCTGGCACAAAACGCTGCCGAACGAGCCGGAAGGGCCGAGTCGAAATATAACGCCGAACTCGCAAAACGCCTCGGGGCTGACGAACGCGGAATGCGGAAATATGTTATGGCGATCCTAAGAACAGGGCCGAACGATGCAGCGATCACGGATAAAGCAAAGCGTACGGAATTGTTCAACGGTCATTTCGGTATGATCAATCGATTGGCCGAAGAAGGGAAATTGGTGATGGCCGGGCCGTTCGACGATGAGAAGCGCGTCTATCGCGGCGTTTACATTTTCAACGTGGAAACGATCGAAGAGGCGCAGAAGTTGACCGAGACCGACCCGTCGATCAAAGCGGGGATCTTCGCCGTCGAATTCGTGAAATGGTACGGTTCAGCCGCTCTGATGGAAATGAACGACATCCATAAACGCATTGAGCGGCCGAACCCTTAGACGCTACTTTTGCGAGACGACCAGGTGCTGCGGCAGCGGAGTCAGCGGCACGTGTTCATTCTTGGAAAATCCTGCATTCTCGAACATTTCCTTTAATTCGCGGAACGTGTACGCGTCGCCCGCGGGCGTACCGGCGAGCATGACCAGGCTGAACATCGCCTCGTTCGGCGGCGAAACGCGGTCGTTGTTCGGAATGAATTCGCTTGTGATAACGCGTCCGCCGTCGGCGAGCGCTCCGTTGAGCTTTTTCAGGAAAGATTCGCATGCCTGCTTGTCGAAGTGATGCAGGAAGTTCGTCACGAGTATCAGGTCGTAGCCGCTTCCGAGATCGCTGTCGAATGCGCTGCCGGGAATCAGGTGATGACGATCTGAAACGCCGAACTTTGCGGCGTTCTCGCTCGCGACCTGAAGCACGTTCGCCCAATCAGCCGCGTAAATTTGTGCATTCGGGAATTTCTTCGCGACCATAATGCCGTAAACACCGTGGCCGGCTGCAATATCAAGCACCTTTAATTCGCGGCCGGGTTCGAAGTCGAGCTGTTCGGCGATCGCGTTCGCGTTCGCCATCGCCATCGGGGCCATCGCACGCGCGAACGTTACCCACATAGGGCTTTCAGGATCGACCGAACCTTCTTCTTTTACTGCGGTTCCGCCTGTGCGGACGGCTTCGGTCAGGCTGTCGAACCCGCGCGTGATCGCCGGATCGTTGATAAAGTTGACGACGCTGCCGAGATACGTTTGGGAATTTTTATCCAGGAACGCGGCCGATGAATCGGTTAGCGAATATTTATCGCCGGATTTGTTCAAAAATCCCATCACCGTCAGCGAATCGCATAGAATGCGGACGCCGCGCGCAGATGCGCCGGCGGCTGCGGCGATGTCGGCGGCGGTGAGCGATTCGCCTCCGATGTGGGTGAAGATCTCCAACTCGACGGCCGCTTTGATGGCGGCGGAGCGCTGGTATGCCGTGGCGGTTTCCCAAAATAATTCGGGGGTTACAGGTGCGGTTTGCTGCATAGCTGATCTCCTTTAAATGATTGAATATTATAGTATCACTATAGTTTTACGCGTGATCGCCGCCTAAGTTTAATCAATTAATTCGTTCGTGATAGTATTTTTGCAAATAGTTAGAAAATAATGACAAAAGCCGACCTTTTGATCACAAATATCGGACAATTGGTGACATGCGCCGCGTATGGACGGCCTAAACGCGCGTTGGCGATGCGGGACGTGGGGATAATTGAGAAGGCTGCTGTTGCCATTATCGATGGGATGATCGCCGCGGCGGGTTCCGAGGACGAGATAACGGGATCGTTCAATACAACGGAGATGATCGACGCGGGTGGACATAGTGTGTGCCCGGCATTTGTCGATCCGCATACGCACATCGTCTTTGCCGGGGATCGCCTGGACGAGTTTGAACTTAAGATAAAAGGCGCGGAGTATTTGGAGATACTGAAAAGCGGCGGCGGCATTATCTCGACCGTTCGGAAAACACGCGAAGCGTCGGAAGAAGAGCTGATCGATGCCGCGTTGGGCAGGCTGGACAAGATGCTGGCTTGCGGTACAGGAACGGCCGAGATCAAGACCGGTTATGGCCTCGATACCGAAACCGAGATGAAGATGCTTCGCGTCATAGAGGCGTTGGACGAGCAGCATCCGATACGGGTCGTGCCGACATTCCTGGGGGCACATGCTCTGCCGCCGGAATTCAAGGATGACCCGGACGGCTATGTCGATCTGATCTGCGAGGAGATGCTGCCAAAGGCTTGGGAATGGTATCAGGGATCGCGATTCCGCGTGGCGGGGACACCTTTCTTCGTCGATGTATTTTGTGAGCGGAACGCGTTCAGCCTTGAGCAGGCGCGGCGGGTACTGGAATACGGTAAGAAATTAGGCTTTGAGATCAAGGCCCATGTGGATCAATTTTCGAACCTCGGCGGCTCGGATCTTGCGATCGCAGCCGATGCCGTATCGATCGACCATCTCGACGCGATCTCGGACGCGGAGATCGAGCGGCTTGCGAAGAGCGACACGATCGGCGTTGTCATCCCGACCGAGAATTTCGCCGGCGGAAAAACGAAGTTTGCCGATGCACGCAGGATGATCGATGCCGGATGCGCGGTGGCGATCACGACCGATTATAATCCCGGTTCGGCCCCGTGCCCGTCGCAGCAGATGGCAATGGCGATCGCGTGCCGGTATCAAAAGCTTATGCCGGCCGAAGTATTTAACGCTGCCACCATAAATGCCGCGTATGCGGTCGGGCTCGGGAAAGAGCGCGGGTCGATCGAGGCCGGCAAGTCAGCAGATCTTTTGATCTTGGATACAACTGACTATCGTGAAGCCGTTTATGAATTCGGCGGGAATTTGGTTCGCCGGGCCATTCTTAGTGGAAGCATAGTCGATCGCGGCAGGATGCAGAATTAGTGTCAATGGAAATCATCATAAACGGTGAGGAACTCACCTTTGAACAAGTAATTGCGGTCGCGTACGGAAAGCCGGGCGAGCCGCGGGTCGTTTTGGCAGAGACCGCAAAAGCGAATGTGAAGCGCGCGGCGGATGCCGTCCAGACGCTGCTTGACCGCGGAGAGATCGCGTACGGGATCACGACGGGCTTTGGAGCATTCAAAGACAAGATAGTTAGCCGTGACGAAGCCGAATTGCTTCAGCGAAACATTGTATTGAGCCATGCGGTCGGCGTCGGTAATTATTTCGAAACGCCGACGGTCCGGGCAATAATGCTGATCCGCGCAAACACGCTCGCACGAGGTTTTTCCGGGATCAGGCCGGAGACGCTGGAATTGATCCTGAAATGCTTGAATACGGGTGTTCATCCCCGAATTCCGGAAAAAGGCAGCCTCGGTGCAAGCGGCGACCTTGCTCCGCTGGCGCATTTCGCTTGCGTGCTGATAGGCGAAGGCGAGGCTGAGTTTCAGGGCGAGTTCGTTTCTGGCGGCGATGCTTTAGAACGCGCCGGGCTGCGTCCAGTGGTGCTCGCCGCAAAAGAAGGCCTGGCGCTTACCAATGGCACGACCATCATGACGGCCGTCGGTTTGCTGGAGACCTGGAAAGCCAAACGCTTGGCCGATTGGGCGGATGTTTCGGGCTGTATGAGCCTGGAAGCCCTGCACGGCACCGTCATGGCGTTTGACGAGCGTATCCACGCACTGCGGCCGCACCCGCGTCAGATCGAATGTGCCGGGCGTCTGCGCGAGATATTACGGGAAAGCGGCTTTGTCCGCTCGTTTGACCCGACAAACGTGCAGGACGCCTATACGCTCCGATGCATGCCGCAGGTGCACGGGGCATGCCGCGATGCGGTGGCGTATGCGGAGTGGCTGTTAAAGCTTGAACTGAATGCAGTTACGGACAATCCATTAATATTCGTGACGGAAACCGACGGCGAGCCTAAGATCGAGGTCATCTCGGGCGGCAACTTTCACGGCGAGCCACTTGCTTTGGCGTTCGATTACCTGGCGATGGCTTTGACAGACCTCGGGAATATCTCCGAACGAAGGATCATGCGCCTGACGGACGAGAGTTCGAACGCCCACGTCCTGCCGGCATTTTTGACCGAGAACGGCGGGTTGAACTCAGGATTCATGATCGTTCAGTACACGGCCGCGGCATTGTGTACGGAGAACAAGATCCTCGCACATCCGGCGAGCGTGGACACGATCCCGAGTTCGGCCAACGTCGAGGACCACGTTTCGATGGGGGCGACGGCGGCCCTGAAACTGCGCCAGGTGACCGATAATCTTACAGACATATTGGCGATCGAACTATTCTGCGCGGCGCAGGGAATAGATTTTCGAAAAAAAGTTCTCGGAAAAGATACAAAATTGGGCCTCGGCACGCGTCTTGTATATGAAGAGATACGTTCCGGTGTGCCTTTTATTGAACGGGACGTTTACATGAAAACTCACATGGAGAAAATCCGGGAAATAGTCGGTAGTTTTGACATATCCGGGCAAAGGGCCCCGAATGAGATCGCTGACATTTAAGTTATTTGCTGCATTCATTTTGCTCGCCGGCATGGTCAACCTGACCGAAGCACAGCCGACGCCTGATATTTCTGTCGACCTTGTTGCCTATTTGTACGAACGGCTTCCAAAGAACGCCGGAGAAGGCCAACGAGTTTCAACGCCCACCGAGGCGTTTGCCAAATTTTGTTCGATAGAATCCGATCCCGTTGCACGACGCGTCTTTACGGAGTACGGAGCAATGTACGCGGCCGCAGAGACGGTGACGCCGCCGGACCGCTGTATCTTCGCGAAGGAAGCTGAAGTTCAGGAATTTCAAAAAGGGCTGAAGACAAAGATCGCGCCGATCGGCCTGCAGGCCATTGAGCTTCAGGAAGCAGCGATGGATTCTCTTCTCGCAGCCCAGAAGGAGGCGAATGCGGCCGGGCTGCAGATAATTCCGCTCGACGGAGCGATCGCCGGGCGGCGTTCTTATCACGACACGGTAAGGCTCTGGAATTCACGGTTTGTAAGGGCCTTGAAATATTGGGTCGCCCGCGGTTCTATACCAAAGGATATCGCCGAAACGGTCGTCGTCGCGGACACTCGCACGCAGATCGAGCGCGTGGTCGAATGGGAGTCCCGGGGATTTTATTTCAGCACCGATATGACGCGGACGATCTTTTCGTCGACGGCCCCGCCGGGAAGCTCGCAGCACCTGGCGATGCTGGCTTTCGATCTCGAAGGTTACGGTGACGCGCGGGTTCGACAGATCTTGAATTCGCACGGATGGTTTCAGACGATCGTCAACGACGCACCGCATTTTACATATCTGGGCCTAAAACGCGACGAGCTGACAAGCCGCGGTTTGCGGCCTGTCAGACGCGGCGGTTTTGAGTTCTGGGTTCCGCGGCTGAACACCAGATGATCTATTTTCCCATCATCTCGACGGGAGCCGGGTAGCCCTTTCCAGCGAGGGCCGCAACCGGTACGATGACCTCTTTCTCACCCTTAATATTTCGCGTCACCTTGGAGCTGTTCTTTTTTGATGAGTTAGCGTTCACCTGGCTGTCTTCCGTGTCAACCGGGTCGCCCGTTGCATCGATAGCCATCTTCTCCAGGCCGGTCATCAATGCGTCGCGTTCCGGAGCAGAAAGCTGGTCCAGCGAGACGCCGTAAACTTCGAGCACGCGTCGAAGATTGTCCTCGGTATTAGTTCCGCGCTCATAGACATCACGATAGATATGCACCTTGCCGTCCTCGACGACGATAGTCTCATAGCGAAGCTCGACCGGGACAGAGTTTGCAAGCTTTACGTGTTCGGTCTCCTTCTTTTGCTTTTCGAAATCCTTGATATCCGCTTTGGCTAGGTCCGTGCCGGATAGTGCGGAGATCTCAAGCGCGAAATCCTGTATCTGGGCGTTGGTAAGTCCGACGCAGCCGTGCGAGGCGAAGGTGCCGAGCCGCGCGGGATTCTTGCCGCCGTGGATAAGCGAGGGCAGGCCGATCGGTATCTTGATAGGGCCGAGCGGGTTGTCTTTGCTGCCGGCTTCGACGGTCTTTCCTGCCTGAAACTTGCCCTTCACCCAGGGCTCGTCGGGCGGCGTCCAGGTCGGGTTGAAAATGATCTCGCTGGCCCGGCGAAGGCCTATGGGGAGCGGGAATTCGGGGTAGCCGATGCCGACTCGATAGGTCTTTACGAGCTTGCCGTTCTCGAACACGTCCATTCGGTAGGCCGGGGAATTGACCACGACGCGTGAATCCGTCGGCACGGAGTTCGGCTTTTGTGAATCGGGGAGCTGTTCGGCGCCGGCCCAGCGTTCGCGCACGAAGGCGAGGAACTGGTCGGTCTTGTCGGCGCCGAGGATCCCCTGCATAAATTTCCGGGCGCTGTCGGTGGCGGTGCGGGTGGAACGAGCTTGGTCGTCGGTTGCGTCTTCGCCGAGTTTAAGAACGGCATCGCGGGCGCCGTCGCGGAGCTTTGTGATCTGTTCGTCGGTGAGCGAAAGCTTTGTCTTTGCATCATTTGCGAACGTTTCGTCGGAGAACATCGCATCGAGCACCGGGAGCGTAACGGGAATATTGGCGGTTGCCGGGTTGGGCTGCGC
>JAEZIT010000007.1 GCA_023436495.1 Acidobacteriota bacterium | reverse complement strand
GTACTTGACTGACAAGGTAGCGACTAACCACTTTTATGAGCGCCTGCAGAATCTGATCACACGGTCGGTCGGGTTCGTCGCTTTTCGTGGCGGAATGGGGACAATGACCGAGATATCATTGGTGTGGAACAAACTGCAGACTCGCGTACTTGAACCGCGTCCGCTGGTGCTTATCGGCGATTGCTGGCGTAACGTGATCGCTGCGTGTCAGGAAAACCTGGTGGTGAGCGATGTGGACGTCTCGATGCTCGACTTTGCCGCCGATGCCGCAGAGGCCTGCGATATCATTATCGAAAAATCAAGAGGAGTTAGGGCGCCGAGCGCCGCATAGTATATATGAATTGCCCGAAATGTAACGCCGCTTTAATGCCGAATGCGAAATTTTGCGGCTCTTGCGGAACAACACTGCAGGCCCAGCAGCATGATGCTCCACCACCCCAGTCCTACGCCGCCCCGACGCAAGGTGGAGCCTTTCATTTTGATGCCGACGGCCGTGGCCAGGGAAGAGGCTATACCTGGGAGATAAAACACCCCGGTTCTTTTGCACTCGCTGTAGTAAACCTTCAGGCGGAACAGGCGATCTCCGCGGAGGCTGGCGCGATGGTGTCGATGTCATCGAATATTGACCTGCACTCCGAACTTAAGGGCGGCGTATTCGGCGCGCTGAAACGAGCCGTAGGCGGCGAATCCGCCTTTGTCTCCACATTCACTGCCAGAGGCGGACCAGGCGAGGTAACCTTGGCTCCGGGGGCTCCCGGCGACGTTGCCGGGATCGAAATGCAGAATCAGACTTTCATGGTCCAATCCAGCTCGTACCTGGCGGGCGATACGTCGCTGCAAGTCGATACGAAATTCGGAGGCGCAAGGTCGTTTTTCGGCGGTGAAGGCCTTTTCGTCCTTCAAGTATCGGGGACGGGGCTTCTACTTGTGTCTTCGTTCGGTGCGATCCACCGAAAGGTCCTGAGGCCGGGGGAAATGTATGTGGTGGACACCGGGCACCTCGTAGCATGGGAAGGCCATATGCAATACAACCTGCGGAAGGCCGCGAAAAGTGGGTTTTTCCGAAGTTTCTTGAGCGGGGAAGGCATGGTCGCAGAATTTAACGGCCCTGGCGAGATCCTTATTCAGACACGAAACCTGGCGGCCTTTGCAGGCTTATTAAAGCCTTTTTTCCCATCGCAAAGCGGTGGAGGAAGTGGTCTTAGCTTTGGAAACTGACTCGGATCACCGTAAGTTCAGCATATAATAGGTTTAGCGACGACTCGATCGACTAATGAACAACGGCCAGGAAACAATTCTTACCGCACGATCGGTTTCAAGAGGCGTCGCCATTGGAAAGATCGTTTGCCTCTACGGCGGCAAACGTCAGTTCTACCGCACGGCGTTGCGAAGTACGCAGGTTGACCGCGAGATCAGGCGGTTCAACGCCGCGCTCAGGCTGGCAAAATCCCAACTCCGGCGGATGAGTGCGAGCAGCCGGAAAGCTGCCGAAACTACGGCCAACATTCTGGACGTCCACAGGATGCTGCTCGAGGATGAGTCGCTGATCGAAAAGGTAGAAGAACGAATACGGGACGAGCACGTTAACGCCGAATGGGCGGTCAAGGTAGTCACCGACCAGTATCTTGCCAAATACAAAACCATCGCCGACGAGCATTTGCGTGAGCGGTACATCGATCTGGAAGATGTCACTGAACGCATTCTGTCGGCTCTCGGTGGAAGCTCGAACAGCTCCGTACGCCTGGCGAAGAATTCGATAATTGCAGCGAGAGAGGTTCGGCCGTCCACACTTGTCGAACTTTCACGCAGTGAACCTAAAGGCGTGATCACTGAGCACGGCGGTTGGACATCGCACACCTTCATACTTGCGCGAGAAATAGAAATACCGGCGGTCACGGGCGTAAAACGCATTCTTCGTCGGCTGAAGACCGGTGACGATGTTATCGTCGACGGGTTTAGCGGCCGCGTGATACTAAATCCTGAGGCGAAAACTCTCCGGGAATTCAAAGCAGCAGCGGTTACCTTTGCCAAGAGCAGTGCCGACTTGCCGGATCTGGCAGCCGGACCAACCAAGACACTTGACGGAAAAGAAATCGTAATACGTGCAAATGTCGATCTTCCGAAGGTCTACAGACAGGCAAAACGTGTCGGGGCCCAAGGGATTGGCCTTTACAGGTCGGAATTTCTATTTAATCAATTTAAGGGCTTTCCCGCTGAATCGGTCCAGGTCGAAGCCTACCGCAAGATCGCCCGAACCGCCGGCGAGGATGGGGTACGCATTAGAACGTTCGATATCGGCGTCGAACTGCTCGCTGAAGAGACACAGGTAAAGGAAAAGAACCCGGCGCTCGGGCTACGTGCTATCCGTCTCGGCATTGTGCACCAGAAACAGTTAAAGATACAGGTTCGAGCACTACTTCAGGCGGCCCACGAGACGCAAATCGACATTGTTCTTCCAATGATTTCCGATCCCGGCGAGATCATTTACGTACGAAAGATAATCGAGCGTGAAAGAGAACGACTGAAACGTCGCTCTATCCCGTTCGGAACACCGCGAATCGGCGCAATGATCGAATTACCGGCGGCCGTCATGGTGGTTAAAGAGATAGCTGAAGAATGCGACTTTATGCTATTGGGATCAAACGATTTAGTGCAGTACATGCTTGCGGTCGATCGTGATAACGAAGCGGTCGCGGACTGGTTCCGGACCCTTCATCCGGCGGTTCTACGCGCGATCAGGATGGTCGTCCGCGCCGCGGAAAACGCACAGAAGCCGCTTGTTTTGTGCGGCGAAATGGCCGGTTCCCCTTACTATGCGCCGGTATTGCTGGGGCTGGGGGCTCGGGAATTTAGTATGAACGTCAATTCGATACCTCGTGTCCGGAGCGTGATCTCAGGCATTGCATACGAAGAATGCGCCGAACTTGCCGCACGTATGGAAGCGGCCGGCACGTGTGAGAGGACGGAAAAACTTCTGCGAGAGGTTGTCGAAACGAAGTGGCGGCATCTCTTTCCAGATTTTATTCCCCGGTAGCATTAGAAATTGTGGCAACATAAATTTAAATGTTCAACATTTTTTGCTATACTCTTGAAGCCTTGCAAATGGAGCATGCTGGGCGGTCGCTTTCGTCTAGAACGAAAGAGGAAAGTCCGAACACCGAAGGGCAGCGAGCCGGATAACGTCCGGGCGTTTGATAACTCAAACGACGACAAGTGCAACAGAAAACAGTCCAGCCGCCACGCCGTTTGGCGTGCGAATTAAGATCTTCGATCTGTGATTTGAAATTGCGTGCTTTTGTACGTTGCGGTGATGGGTGAAATGGTGAGGTAAGAGCTCACCGGCGCGTTTGGTAACAGACGCGGCCAGGTAAACTCCTCGTGGTGCAAGACCAAATAGGGAAATGCTTTTTTGAGCTGCCCGCTCAGTAGTTTCGCCAACGGCGGAACGGCATTTCCGGGTAGGTCGCTCGAGCCGTCCGGTAACGGCCGGCCTAGATGAATGATCGCTTTCCGCGAGAGATCGCGGATACAAAATTCGGCTTACAGGCACGCTCCATTTTGTAAGGCTATTTTTATATAAATCCCATTAGGAGACTGTTTCGGCAATATGGCAAACCGAAAGGGCGTTTTCATCGGAGCATACGTTCCGAATGAACTAAAAGAATCTTTGCGTCGCCGTGCCGCTGCGGAGCATCGCACGCTGTCGCAGGAAATCACCCGTATTCTTGTGGAAGCCGTTCATGGCCAGGGGCTTCCTGCGGGGAGCGTTGACCGTAGAGGCGGAGCAACCGTTCCGCGCCGCCGAGCGACAGACCCACTGCCGAGGCGGCGGGCGGAAGACCTTCCATTCATCGCGAGCGGGACTGACGGCAAGGAATAGGCCAGGTTTAAATTCAATAGCGCGCTGCTCTTTACCGGGCAGCGTTTTTCTTTTTCGCCGGGTATTTTGTTAGAATTTTGCTGAATGGATAAAAAATTCGTATGGCTAGCCGTGTTGTCAGTGATCCTAGGTTTCGCCGGTGGTTTCCTTGTCGCAAACGCCCTGAACAGGACGGAGCTTTCGACGCTCCGCAGTGAGAACGAACGCCTGAAACAAGGCGGTGACCAGAGCGCGGATGCTTCTGGGCCGCAATCTGAGCTGAGTCCCGACGAGATACGGCAGCGAATCACCGAAGCGGATTCCAATCCCACCGATTTTGAATATCAACGCAACCTAGGGCTTGCACTGTATCGCTACGCAGCGTTCAAACAGGACACGGAACTGCTCGGCCAGGCAGCAAGGCTCCTAGGACGTGCGCACAGCCTGAAATCTGAGGACTATGACGTGATCGTCGGACTCGGCAATGCGAATTTTGATATCGGGTACTATAAAAAAGAAAATAAGCCGCTTGAATCGGCGCGGATTTTTTATGCAAAGGCTCTTGCGATCAAACCTGACGACGCCGACGTTCGAACCGATGTCGGTCTGACGTACTTTCTGGAGGATCCGCCGAAGAACGAAGAGGCGATCGCTGAATTCAAACGATCGCTCGAATCGGACCCAAAACACGAGAAAACATTGGGCTTCCTGATCCAAACACTTGTTAGACAGAAGAAGACCGCGGAGGCAGGGCAGTATCTTGAACAGCTGAAACAGATCAACCCGTCTAGCCAGGGTATCAGTGAACTTGCGGCGGTCGTCAGCGGAGAAAAACCGCCAAAATGAAAGAATTCCTCGTTATTTTACTAGTAATTGGTGTGTTGTTTGCCTTGACCGCCATTCGCTACCGAAAACAGATCGCGGCGGCAATACGCATTTGGGGCATGCTCAAACAGGCCCGCGCCGGAATGCAGCCTGCGGCCGCATCGGAAAATATAGATTCGGGAAGACGAGACACTGCGCTGGTCAATTGCGGGAGATGCGGGAATTGGGTTCCAGAAACAAAGGCTATGAAGATCAGCCCAGTTACTTTTCTTTGTCTCGAAAAGTGCGCACGGGCCGGCGTGGCTCAGAATTGAAAAATCACGGCAGAAACATCGAAACGTACCAGGCGATCAGACTTTCGCCAAAAAGCATTGAAATGATCGCTCCGACACCCAGAAAAATACCGAAGGGCAGTTGTGATTGAAAATTCTTATCGCGATTAAAGCCGATCACGGCCATTCCGATCAATGCGCCGGCGAATGCTCCAAGAAATATGGAGAGCAGCGTTAGCCTCCACCCGAGGAGAGCCCCAACACCCAGCATCATCTTTACGTCGCCTAATCCCATCGCCTCGACGCCGCGCAGCAGTTTCCAAGCCGCTCCGACCACCCACAAGAATCCGCCGCCGACCAACGCCCCCAACAGCGCACCCGCTAGTGAAACGGCCCAAGCCGGATAACCCTGCAAGTAGGTAATCGGCCATGCCGTCATGTCCGAAAAATGAGCGCCCGCGAAAAGGACAGGGAACAATATCCGCACCGCAAGAGCAAAAGCAAAGAGCGGATATGTGATCACATTCGGTAGGATCATGTGTTCTGCATCGATGAACACGAGCGCGATTATTACGGCAGAGAACAGTAGAGCGACAGGCAGAAAAACGTTAAAGCCGATCTGCCAGAAAACGAGTGTAAACACAAGACCGGTAAGAAACTCGACAGCGGGATAGCGTGCCGATATCGGAGCTTTGCAGTTCCGGCATTTGCCGCCGAGCAGCAGCCAACCAAACAACGGAATATTGTCGTACACCTTGATCGGCGCCTTGCATTTCGGGCACGCCGAATTAGGAAAAACGATGGATTCCTCGTTCGGGACGCGATGGATTACAACATTCAGGAAACTGCCGATCACCGTTCCGAAAACAAATATGAATATGTATCCGATGACCTCGGGCAAACCCGTGACCGCCTCGAATGAAGTTGCGAAAATGTTCATCGTAAAATTGGGCCGGAAAGCAAAAGGAAAGCGCGACGCAAAATACGTCGCTACACGAATGATAATCGTTCCTGTTTAAAAATGGAAGAGGCTTGTCGCCGAAGCGACCCGTCAATCGTTCAGCACGTCGCGTGCGATCTCGTGCAGGTTGATCAGAAAATCCAGTAGATAATCCTTACCTTGTTCTTTCGCCAGGTGATGCCACGGATTCATAAGTGTCGACCGCAGGACGAACACTCCTTGTTTCTCGTATTCATAAACGCTGAAATTGAATTTTTCGAGCAGTGTCGATAGCGACGCGGCCCCATATTGGTCCGCACTTAGAGTCGTCCGCGAGATGAAATATTCCTGGGCGTAAGGCATTTGCCGATGTTTACGTTCTTGTTTACCGGTCTTTATCGTTGTCCGCTCATAGATCTGTCTGTTCAAAGCATTTATGTCGGAAAGTTTGAACGAAGTATCTTTGTGAAGATTGCCGTGTGCGTCTTCTTTCATTGGAATACACAGAAAACAGACCAGATTCGTGTCTGGTTCGTGAAGCGGCTCAAACGTAAATTTCTGCCTGCACGTACCCGTTTTGCCGTACAATTTCTGTTCGATCGTCTCAAATATCTTTCGGTGTAGGCTGATATAACGAACAAATTTCTTGGCGTTCAACAGAGAGGTCTTGATGATCTTGCCGTGTCCGTTTGCGGTCAGCGGAATCGTCTTATGTGCGAGCCAGCAAGCAGCAGCGGCCGCGCCCGGTTTTGAACCTTCGATTATATACGGTCCCACATCGCGGATCTCCCGCGGCTTCGTGAGGCTGTTCATCCCGGTGGGGTCGTCTGTGATGTATTGTGCCTTCTGGATCACGAGCTCCGTAACCAAAGATCTCTGAAACGCTACGATCCCGGCGGGATACGGAACATACCCGAGCTTATGCGGATCGACGGTTATCGAGTCAGCGTCGGGAATGGCCAAAAAGGCCGAATATACCTCCGGGTCGCGCCATTCAAGCTTAAGCCTCTTTCTCTCCCGCGTCTTGACGCCGGGCACTGGGCTTAATAGGTTGATTTCCGCGTGACCGGAAATGTCCAGCTTCTCAAAATATTCCTCGCAAATATCGGCGAGGGTTCGGTGCCCGTGTTCATTAGAGATCTCATGCCCGCGAAACAGAGTGCGGATATAGCCTCCCCAGGCCGCGTCTACGTGAAGCCAAAATGACCTATTCTGTTCGCGCTCCAGGCCATCGCGGATGAATTTTATGCGATGGATAGGGTCAACTGCACCTTCCTCAGTGGTACCTGCGATGCCGATCACCGTGGCAACAAACTTGTCATCAGGCAAAGAAAAAAGGCGTTCCCTCAGCACATCAGTGTTCATTCGGAAGCGCGAATCGACCGATACGAATTCTATGCACGATTCGCCATAGCCCAGTAGATTGGCCGCTTTCTTAATGCTGTAATGCGCGGCTTCAGAAGCAAAGATCACCGGCTCTAACCCTATCTCCTTCAACACACCGTGTACGCCGCGGCAGTTTATATTAAACCGGCTCCGCTCCATGAACGAATTGACGTCGGCGATGGCCTTGGCCTCGTCGTCGCCGCTGACGAGATGACGGGCCAGCTCACGAATCATATAAACCGACCGGCCGGGCCTTTGGCTGACAAGTTCGCGATACCCTAGGTCGAGAATATTCGCCCGGTTTCCGTCAGGCGTTACGATCTCACAATCCTTGATTCCGCGATTCTCACAGAAATCACGGACCATAAGCGGTACGAACTGCACCATGCGTGCGATCCAATGTGCCTCGGTATTCGCCAGCGTTCCGCCCGAACATAGGTGAGCCCAGGATGTGTTCGGGTTATATCCGAGCATCTCCGCGATCATTTTCCCGACTTCTATTTCAAGTGCCAGCGTGATCGGGGCGGCTTCTTCGGTCACATTGTTGGGGTTATACAGCATGCCGGCAAAATAGCCGACAACAGCCGGGAAAGACTGTTCCGAGACCATGTGAGCGTTATATCGCGGCGAATATATCGGGAAGTGGGCTTTGAGTTGATTCAGGATCTTGTCGATCTCTGTGTTGAGAGTTTCCAGCCATGCTTCGTGCATTTTCAAACGCTCGCGATTGACGACGATCGGATCTTCGGGAAAGTAGTTCCGCCGCCAATGCACGTAATCGCGAAAAATATGGTTCAACGTTGCGAGCCAAGTGTCGCCATGTTCGGCCTTCGGCCCGAGGAACCACGCATCGAGCGGAGCGTCGCGTTTATTTAACTCGGTCTTTCTCTCCGCGACCCGTTTGGCGAGTTCGTCAATATTAACCGTTTCTAACAATCGATCGATGTCGGATTTGTTCACGTCAATCATATTCATAGATTTTTCGATTTTAACAAAGCCCTCCGACGCATACAGCAATTTGCTTGCCGTACTTCTGGAAAAGCAGAATTTCCCGAAGTTCATATAAACAGGGAACTTAAATGAATAGTATTTCGATTACGCCGGGAACGGGAAATCAAAAGCGTGAGATTTTCCGCGCCTGAGTGGCAATGGGAAAAGGATTGGCCGAAATCGTCCGGTCACATATCAGAAAGGGCCGCGTGGTATTTGTCGAACACAAACACCGCGCGGCCTTTATCTAAAGGACATTAAATTAGGCTTCCGGCTGATTCAGGATCGCCGCAAGGGCAGTGAACCTGGCAGCATCCGCTTCGCTCTTTGCGGAACCCGCGCTTTTCTCCAGCGAAGGCGCCAGAGATTTGAGCTTACCGATCTCCTTTTTGCCGAGTCGCGACTTTTCCGCATTGCCTATCGTCGAACGAAGTTCGGCAATCTTCGCGGCAGGCAAAGCGTTGGAACGCTCAAGCTGATCGACATAAGCCTTTGCTACGACTAAGGTCCGAGGCCATTCGATCTTTTGCTGATTTTGGACATTTAATTCCGCAACATGGACGGCTTTCGCGGCGTCGATCTCGTTCTGCGTGAGAAACTTCGTCGGCGTTAGTTCGAAAATATCGAGCCCGCGTGCGATCTCCGCGCCATAGATCCGACCGTTATACCAGTAAGCCGACCAATGTCCCGCAAGGACGAGCATCTCCGGATCGATAGAACCACGATCGAAATATGCGATCTCGACCGGATTATCTGCGTCGGTAAAATCCATCACAGAAATGCCGCCCTGGTACCAGGCCTGTACTTTGATGTCACGGCCAGGCACCGGAACCAGCGAGCCGTTATGAGCAACACAATTTTCCGTATCTGCCTGTGCGGCCGGCATCTTGTAATAATTTGCGAATGTAAGCTTGTTGTTGTTCAAACGGAATATTGCATCGGCTCCCCATTTGATCGGATCGGTAGCTCGGCAGCGTGCTCCCATTCCTCCTCCCCATTCATCGGTGAAGACGACCTTTTTGCCGTCGTTCGAGAAGGATGCCGAGTGCCAGTAAGCATAATTCGTGTCGTTGACCGCGTCGATGCGCTTGGGGTTTGCGGGATCCTTGATATCGAGGAGGATGCCGTTTCCCGAACAAGCACCGGCAGCAAGCCCTATCGCCGAATAGACCGTAATATCATGACACTGGTCCGTAAATGAAGGCTTGGACGTAGTACCGTCCGGACGGTGCGAACCGCCGCTGCTTAACGCGTTAAGGACGCCGGTATTCGGGTCCGAAAATACTCGCGGCGTCGAAACGACCTTTGCGTCCTGCGGCGCTGCAACCGGAACCTTGATAACTTCTATTCTGAAATATGCCGTGTTCGGATCCTTGTCCGGAGCTCCGGCCGAACATCCCGCTAATTCTTCGGGCTGGCGGACAAATGAAGTTCCCGATACGTATATGTAAACGTTTTCTTTATCGTTTGGGTCGACGACCAGCGTATGCGTGTGCGATCCGCGGCAGGTCTGGACGGCGCCAACCTGTTTCGGATTGCGGATGTCGCTGATGTCAAAGATCCTTACGCCTCGGAAGCGGTCTTTCTGTGCCGCGGGCAGTCCTTGCCCCTGCTGGCCTGCAGCGGGCGGAGCGTCCGGCGCGAATCCTTGCTCGCCGCAATCGATGCGCCCGTTGGGCATTTCGACCGACATGAACATCAGGTTCTTGTAGACTGAAACGTCCCCCTGTCCCCCCGGACAAACCATTGAGGTAACGAGCTTAGCCTTTGCCGGATCTGAAATGTCATAAATGTTCACGCCGTAAAAATTGCCGAGGAACAGATGATTTCCTTGAAATGCAAGGTCCGAATTAGCAAAAGCGAGCTGTGCCATTACCATTCTTACCGGCTTTGGCACCATTGCGGCATTACCGATCCCGATCTGGCCCAGAGTGTTCTTTACTCGATCGCTGTCCGGATCTTCAGTGCCCAGCTGAAACGCATCAGGTTTCTTGAGCAGGGACAAATGGCGTATACCGAATGCCGCCTCACCCGCATCGAATAGGCCCGGCTTCAATTTAGCGCGAGGGTCATTCACGTCCGAACCGGTCATGCCGGCCGGCAGTGGCGGAGCTTTTTCCGGAGCAAACGGATTTCCTGCATTGGCGTTCGCGGCCGGAGCGTCGGGCTTTTTAGCCGGTGATGCCGTAGGCTGCTGGCCGATCGCAACGGCGGCAAGCGCCATACAAATAACGAGCGAAATTATAAATAGCCGCGTTGCGGCAAAGTTTGATCGATGCATAGTTTTTCCTTTACGGTTTTTCAGCAAGCATTGTTTCCATGATCTTGATCTCGGCCCGCTGGCCGCTGTCGACATCCGTCGCAAAATTGAAAAGTTCGGCGTCCTGGCCGGTGCCTGGGGCGTTAAATAATACCTCGACCATATCCAGCGCGCCCTTATGGTGCTGAATCATTCCTCTCAGGAATAAACGGTCGAATTCGGCTCCCTTCGCATTTTTAAGAGCCTCCATCTGTTCCGGAGTAAGCATTCCCGGCATCATCACGTGTCCGGCGGACATACTGTGCATATCATGGCCAGCCATGTCCATTCCGTGCATAGATGCCGAGTGCGTTGACGCTATCGGATGACCTCGTTGAGCTAGCCAGCGTTCCATAAATCTCATTTCATCTGCCTGCGAATGGCTGATCCGCGATCCCAATGAACGTATTTCCTTATTCGTCGTGCGGTCGGCGATCAGTGCGGTCATTTCGACGGCTTGAGCATGGTGCGTGATCATACCCTGCATGAATTCGACGTCCTTTTGCGAGATCGGCGGAAGTTGGGCCCTTGTTGAGGGCGGAAGCGACCGGCTAGGCATCCCGGGAGCACCCGGCTGCACGACCGCGGGCGGGGAATCGGCCTTTTGCGCGTGCACATCCACTACCAACGACAGGCCGAATAAAATAGCAATAGCAGGTATGACGCCCATGGATGCGGGCCGCCTCAATATCGGTTTATGAAGGATCATTTCAAACATACGTGAAAGCGAATTTACAGAAACGTCCAAAGCCTTCTCCGCCATCAAGGCGCAAGAGGCCGCTTCGGTCGCGCATGCAATAATTGAAATACGGAGTGCGTGCCGCGAAGTTTCAAAAAAATTCCAGATTTTTAGGTCAGGAAAAAAAGGGAAGGAAATGCGAATAAGAGTTTGGAGGCGGCGATCGGAATCGAACCGATGAATAAAGCTTTTGCAGAGCTCTGCCTTACCACTTGGCTACGCCGCCGTTTTGGGATTAAATATCGAAATTCTAACCCCTAAATCTACGAAAGCGACGCTTCAGATGATTCCGGCGCGTCGCTTCCAAAAACTTTGGAGCGGGAGACGAGACTTGAACTCGCGACTTCGACCTTGGCAAGGTCGCGCTCTACCACTGAGCTACTCCCGCGTCGCAAATGATAATTCTACCTGCTCGAAATGATTTGTCAAGCCGCCCAACAAACGACGAAAACTTTCTTCGTCCGCTGCGGGCGGTCTCGACATCTATTGCACCGTGATGTCCTTAAGGAATGTAAAATCTCCGCTCGGGCTAACCTTTATATTACCGATGCGCTTGTTCGCGACGACCATGTTTGCAGGGTACCAAAGCGGCAGCAGAGGCATGTCGCGGCTGATAATATCCCACGCCTGAGTGTACGCCTGTTTTGCCTTTTCGCGATCGATCTCGTTGATCGCCGATTCGAGCAGGTTATCCACTTCAGGATTGCTGTAGCGGCTTCGATTACAGCACGAAACGGTTTCGCTTGGGATTCGGCCGGTCGTGAACAGGTCCTTCAAAAATATCGGGTCTTGATTTCCGCCGATCCAGACGCCTGTATTCATTTGGAACTGGCCCTGTGCGAGTTGTGTGCGGAGAGTTCCAGGCTCGAGTTGCTCGAGCGAAACGTTCAGCCCGGCGCCAGTAAGCGAAATATGGATCGCCTGTACATATTGATTGACCGCGCTGTTGCCGGAGCTGTATTTAAAGACGATTGGCTCGTTCTTGTAACCAGCTTCCTGCAGGAGTTGCTTCGACTTTTGCGGGTCATAATTATATTTTGTGCCGGGCGTGTATGCCCATGACTGTGTCGGCAGGATCGAATGTGCGACCTTCGCCTGCCCGAGCAGTAATTCGCTGATGATCTTCTCGCGGTCAACGGCGTAAGCAATGGCCTGCCTGACCTTCGGATTGTTCAGCGGCGGTGACTGCGTGTTCAGCCCTACGTATTGAATGTTAGAACCGTCGAACTGTTCTACGTTCAAATTCGGATTATTACCGAGCGACTTCAGCGAATCCGGCGGCAAGTTCGAAGGCAGCGGTGCAATATCCACCGCACCGGTCTGCAGTTCCGCCTGCAGCGAACTCGCATCCGTCACGGTCTTTAGCCGTATCTTCTGCACCGTCGGTGCGCCTTCCCAATAATCGGGATTTGCCGCCATTTCAACAATATTCTGTGACTGGTCGAATGCAACGAACTTGAACGGCCCCGACCCGACCGGCGAATCCTTCTGTTGAGCGGCAGTGCCTTCCGGAATGATCGGGATTGCAACGAGGTTCGATAGTAACTGGTTCTTCAGCGCGGACCGGCCAACCTTGAAAACAACAGTTCTCGGATCCGGAGTTTCCAACGACGAGATATGTGCCACACGCTTACCGCCGACTGTGTCAAAGAAGGCTCCCGACTTATAGCCGTTGCTGTTGAATAATTCGTCAAATGTGTACTTGATGTCCGCAGAGGTAAATTCTTTTCCGTTATGGAATTTCACGCCGTCCCGCAGGGTGAACGTTATAGTCGTCCCGTCTTCCGAAGTGTTTATCTCGTTCGCAAGCTCGCCGACGTATTCGAAATTCTCGTTCTTGCGCACAAGCGTGTTGAAGATCATTGTTCGCACGCGTTCGGCCGCGGAATCGGATGCGGTCGTAGTCAGCGTATCAAGTGTCGAGAATTTATCGGGAAGAGCGATCGTTACATATTCGGTGTTCGTTCGGCGACACGCCGCCGAAACGAATATCGCGGATATCAAAGTTAACAGTATTAATTGACGCAAATTTACTATCCTCCTGGTTATTGGCTCAATTCTTCGTTCAGTGCCCCGACGGCTTCCGATAATTCTTCAAGTCGCGCATCGTCGAACGGCAGCGGTTCGCGGAGCCTTGCTTTTACAGCTGCGATCCGCCCAAGCGATCTATTTATACGCTCTTCGGCGATCTCGCCGTCGGCAACGGCCCGCGAGATGGCCTCGAATCCCTCGTATATCGAATCGACGCCGGCGCAGATCGTCAGCATGTCTTCGCCTGCTGCGATCGCAAGGCGACACGCTTCACCCATGCCGTAATTCTTCACGATCGCTCCCATCTCAAGGTCATCTGTAAGGACGAGCCCGTCAAACCCTAAATCAACGCGTAATAATTGTGAAATGAGGTTAAAGCTAAGTGAAGACGGTAAAAGTTTGCCATTTTGATCCGTCTCCTGCAAGCGCAATTGCGGATAAGCCGCGTGCGCCGCCATCACCAGCGGCCTCTCGCCGCCGCTGAGGATTCGTCTGTAAGGGAACAGGTCGACCGAAGAAAATTGGTCTTCGCCGATATTTACAACCGGTAAATCATCGTGCGAATCGACCTCGGAAGCTCCGAGCCCGGGAAAGTGTTTTATGCAACCGACCACTCCGCCGTCCTGCAGTTCTGTAAGGAAAGCTGATGCAAGATCCGCAGCATCTTCTGCAGTCGACCCATACGCGCGGGAAAATAGCCCATTCGAAAATTTCGCCCGCTCGCCGTCAACGACATCCACAACGGGCGCAAAATCCATATTAAAACCGAGTATACGAATGGACTCGGCTACGATCCGAGCCAGCCTACGCGCATCCTCGGTATTTCGTATCAGATTCGCGGCCGGCATCGGAGTCAGCACACGACGTAATCTATCAACCAATCCGCCTTCCTGGTCCAGACTCAAAAACGGCTCAACAGGCAGCGCCTCACGAATGCCGTCCAAAAGCTCTCGCGTCCGCCGCCGTTCCTTAATGTTTCTGGCAAAGAGGCAGACGCCGCCCGGATTGATGTCGCGCAGAAGCTTCGCAGTGGCGTCATCAATCTCCTGGCCTGGAATGCCGATAAAAAATAACTGGCCAATCTTCTGTTCAGTCGTTAATGATGCGAAATCCGCAAATCCCATAATATGAAAGAGTTAGAGAACAGTTAAAGTAATTTCGCAGGTGTCGCAATGCCGACAGGTGATGCTTTACGTTAGGTAAGTTCCTATACGATCTTCTGTTTCAAACCACGCAAAAGTTCGCGAGATTCTTCGGGAGATAGGTTATCGACATCGATGGCTCTTAATTCGTCGATCGCGTCTTCGTTCGCGATCGCAAACAACGAATACTGCGCGGCCATTTTTTGCCCCACGGCCTTGCCGACGCCCTTTTCCTTTTCAACGCCAAAAACCGCGAGCTCATATTGCTCCAGCCGGCCAAGTACGTCCTTTGCCCGCTCGATGACCGGCTGCGGAAGCCCGGCCAACCTCGCAACCGCGATTCCATATGATTTCGAAGCCTTTCCTTTCTCCAACTTGTGTAGGAAAACCACATCGCCGTCGCTTTCCGATGCGGTTAATTGATAATTCTTCGCACCCGGAAGATTTTCCGCAAGTTCTGTTAATTCATGGTAGTGCGTGGCGAACATGGTTTTTGCCGAATGCTCCGGCGAGTTGTGCAGATACTCTGCAACTGCCCATGCGATCGACAGGCCGTCGAACGTTGAAGTTCCGCGGCCGATCTCATCAAGCAAAATTAAGCTTCGCGGCGTCGCGTTGTGCAGGATCGCCGCGGCTTCCGTCATTTCGACCATAAATGTCGACCGCCCGGATGCCAGATCATCCGACGCTCCTACGCGCGTCCAGATCCGATCGACGATTGGCAGCCTGGCCGATGTCGCCGGCACGCACGACCCAATTTGCGCTAGCACTTGGATCAGCGCGGCCTGCCGGAGAACGGTAGATTTACCGCCCATATTCGCGCCCGTAATGATCAACAAGCGGTCGGTAGAATTATTCAGATAGAGGTCATTCGGAATGAACGAATCGCCCAGAGACGCTTCGACCACCGGATGCCGGCCGTTCTTAACTTCGATCTCGTCGCCGTCATGCAGCACTGGGCAAACATAATTTCGCCTTGATGCTGTTTCCGCTAGAGCAGCCAGCGCGTCCAAAGTCGCAAGTGCCCGAGCGGTCGATTGCAGCCTTTGCGTTTCGCTTGTGACCTGAGCGCGAATCTGTTGGAATAATTCCGTTTCGAGCTGCACGATACGCTCATCCGCTCCGAGCACTTTCTGCTCCCATTCCTTCAGCTCTGCCGTAGTGAACCGTTCGGCATTCGCGACTGTCTGCCGCCGTTCATAATCTTCCGGCACACGAGAAAGGTTCGATTTCGAGATCTCGATAAAGTACCCGAAGACATTGTTATATTTGACTTTAAGGCTGGTGATGCCGGTACGCTGCTTCTCGCGTTCCTCTAATCCCGCGATCGTCTGCTTTGCCGAGCCAGAGATACCGCGAAGTTCGTCGAGTTCGTCACTGAATCCCATGCGAATCGTTCCACCGTCGGCCAAACTCAGCGGCGGCTCGTGAGCGATTGACCTTTCAATCAGCGATCGGATCTCCGGCAGCTCAAATATATTCTCCGACAAAACTTGCAGGAGCAGCGATTTTGCGTCTGAAAGGTTGGCATTAATATTCGGGGTTTGCGAAAGTGAACGATTAAGCGCCAAAAGGTCACGAGCCGTCGCGGTCCCGAGATTCAATCGCCCGATAAGACGCTCGACGTCCGATACCTCCTTTAGAAGGAACCGGATCTTGTCGCGCAGCATAGGATCAGCCAATTCGGCCACCGCTGCCTGCCGCGTTTGGATCTCGCTTCGTTTGATCGATGGCCGAAGCAGCCACGAACGGAGCAAACGCCCGCCCATACCGGTTACGGTCTCGTCGATTATATTCAGCAGCGTTCGTTTTGCGCTCTCGCCCTGTGAATCAACTATTTCGAGATTGCGAAGTGTTACAGCATCAAGGACCATAAAATCGTTCGACTCGAAATATTGAAGGTCGGCGATATGATCAGCTGTAGCTCGCTGCGTGTCTCGGGCGTACTTTAGGCAGGCGCCCGCCGCCTGGATAGCCTCGTCTTTACCCTTTAGCCCGAAACCGCTAAGGTCCTGCGTTTGGAATTGCTTAGCTAATAAACGCTCACAATCCGCTTGATGAAACGAACCATCATCCATGCCCGTTAGCGTCAACGAGCCAGAACCGTTCTGATCGCCAATATTTTCCAACAATCCCGGAATTGTGTCCTTTAAGCCTTTTGTGAAGGTCTGCTCGACTATCCGTTGCAATGATTCGGGATAGAGCATTTCCTTCGGAGAATAACTCTCGATCGTTTCGCGGATCTTCTCCAAAGCCCCCGTTCCTGTTATTTGCGTTGCGGAAAATTCACCGGTCGATAGGTCAAGCATAGCCGCGCCGTATCGGTCAGCGGTGCCCGTGAATGCGGCAAGAATGACGGGCTCCTTCGAACTCGTTAATTGAGGATCGATCGCGGTTCCGGGCGTGATCACACGCACGACTTCACGCTTAACGAGTTTGGTGCCTTTGGTCGGCGTTTCCGTCTGATCGCAAATTGCAACGCGATACCCTTTCCTTACAAGCTTTGCAATGTAATTCGCCGCCGCGTGATAGGGGATCCCGCACATTGGGATCGGGTTTTTCGAATCCTTTTGGCGAGCCGTCAGGGTTATCTCGAGCTCTCGCGAACCTATTAATGCGTCCTCGTTGAACATCTCATAGAAATCGCCGAGCCTAAAGAACAGGATCGTTCCGGGGTACAATTTTTTGATCTCAAGATACTGCCGGAGCATCGGCGTGGCGTTTTCCATATTTAAATGCAGCGAGAGAATGAGATTCAAAGTTTAACGAAATTTTCGCAACTTTTAAAACGAATGATTTCCAAAGTGCCTATGATTTGGTAATATCTTCATTTGCATGAAATTGTGAATAAGTCTGGTCCTGTTGATTTGGTTGTAAACTTTTCTAATTTAGCGGCTATCTAAGCGCCTGAACCGACCTCGGTGATTTTAACGGAGTTCAGCAATATGAGATCAGTAAAATTCTTTTTCCTGGCAATTCTTTTAATTTTTGCCAACCTTGACCTTGCGTCTGCGCAAACGGTCAGCGACGTTAAACAGGTAACAGCTTCGTCAGAGGCTCCTGCGGTCGTCCCTAAACCGGATGATAGCGGTGAACGTTATCGGATAGGCCTTCAGGACACGCTTGAGATCACGGTCTTCCGCCATCCCGAGCTGACGCAGCGAGTTGGGGTTAACAGCAACGGCACGATCAACCTTTTTCGTATGGACCGGCCGGTTCTCGCTGTTTGCAAGACGGAGCGCGAACTCGCGGACGAGATAGCTCAAATATATGAAAAGGACTATCTTCGTAACCCGTTCGTGAATGTTTCCGCAGTCGAGCGTAAATCGCAGTCCGTTGCCGTTATCGGCGCGGTTGAAAAGCCGGGCAGCTTCTATATCGACCGCAAGGTTCATCTGCTCGAACTCCTCGCATTTGCCGGCGGCCCGAAATCGGAGGATGTCGGCAGCCGAATGATCGTCGCCCGAACGGGCGCCCGTACCGGCTGCGGCGGGTCCGACAGCGTCGAAAGCGAGCTCCAACTCATGGATTTTGCGATCAGCGATGTTCAGCAGGGCAAGAAAACTCTATGGATGCAGGCCGGGGACGTAGTTTCCGTCCTCGATGCAGACCTTATATATGTTTACGGCGATGTAAACAAGCAAGGCGCGGTTAAGGTAAAGGAACCGATCACGCTGACTCAGGCGATCGTCCTTGCGGAAGGCCTGCAATCTTCGGCGAAGAAGGACAAGATACGCGTGATACGTCAAAAACCTGGATCGACCGACCGCGAAGAGTTCGTTTACAGCCTTAGTGATATCGATAAACAAAGAGTAAATGACCCAATCCTTTTGCCGAACGATATAGTGGCCGTTTCGGAAGATAAGGTTAAAAGTATTATGAACAGCATCGGTAAATCCTTCACTCAGGGAATACCGACGGTGTTCTATCGATTTTGATCGAGGCTCGTTCTTGATTCGCGAATTCCGCAATTCCTTTGGCAGAACATAGACAATGAAAGAAACCCGAGAGATCATTCAAAAGCCGGCGAATGAACCCGCCGGCCTTGAACGCCCGTTTGAGCCGCAGGTAGTTGCCACGGCCGGCCGATATCCGGCCTATCGTGAAACCGGCACCGCCGAAGGCTTTAACCTTCTCGATTATTGGCATGCCGTCCGAAAGCGCCTTTGGCTGGTCGTCGGCATTGCCGTGCTTATCACGACACTGACGGCTATTTATATGGCGCGGAAACCTAATATCTACCGCGCCCGTGCCGTCGTTCAGGTGGACCTCGAACAAGCAAACCCCGACCTGCTGACCAACGACCGTCAGAGGCCGGCTTCGGTTGCTGATCCGTCTTATTTCAACACGCAGCTTCAGCTTCTGAACAGTGAAAGCCTCTTCCGGCGCGTCATAAAGGAACACAGCCTCGACTCGAACAAAGAGTTCCAGAAAGCTAAATCTGAGGACTCCGTTTCAGCGTGGCGTTCAATGCTGCGGGCTGTTGGACTGGCGAGCGATCCGAAAAAATCCATCGACCCCGCGGTGGCTGAAACTGCCGCCGGAAGCAGCAGTCTTATATCAGCCGATGAGATCGCCGAGGCCGTCCGCCTCGCTCCCTATGTCGAGTCCATTCAGAAGAACATTGGAATTGATCCGATCCGCGAATCGCGCGCGACTGTCAAGGACACGCGCCTGATCGAGATTTCTTTCACACATACCGATCCCGCTCTTGCCGCATTCGTCGTAAACAGCGTTGCGGAGACCTTCATAAACGTAAACCAGGAAAAACGGAGCGGAACGAACCGAAAGACCAACGATTTTCTTCAGGAGCGTATCGCCGACCTTCAGTCCGAGATCAAAAAGGACGAGGTCAAGTTACTTGAATTAAAGCAGAACGCAGGTATTCTGAAGACCGATGGCGATCAAACGATCGTGATCGACCGCCTTTCCGGCCTCAACAAAAGCCTACTCGAAGCCGAGAACCAGCGGAAAAATGCAGAGGCCCAGTATTTCGCCGTAAAGGATTCGCCTGAAAAGATCCGGGCGCTTGCCGAGGTCGAAATGTCGCGGTTCATTACGGAACGGCAAAACGACGTTCGGGCTCTCAGTAACGACACACAGAAAAAGATCGGCGACCTTCGGGCCGAGCGGGCCCGTAAGCTCGAGGATTTCAAGGAAGGAGCTCCTGAAATACGCGAGATCGACTCGCAGATCAAGGCGCTGGAAGATTCGATTAACCGCGTGATCGACAAGAACAACGAAGAGCTCAAACAGTATCGCGCACAGAGTACGAGCGTGCTGCTGGAAAACCTGCAAACAAAGTATCAGCAGGCAAAACAACAGGAAGACAAGATACGGGCATCGTTCAACGCCCAGTACAGTGCGGCTCAAGGCCAGAACCAGGACGCCGTCATGCTCAAGCTGCTCGAACAGAACATCGAGACGAACAAAGGCTTTCTCGAAAATTTGATCAAGCAGCAGAGTTCGAATGACATCGCCGCGCGGGGAACGGACAATAATATCACGGTTACCGAGTACGCGATCCCGACTGATTCTCCGGTATCGCCCCGCCGAACGATGACGGTCCTCGCTGCGCTGTTCCTATCGACGCTGTTCGGAATGGGGCTTGCTCTGTTCCTCGAATACCTAGACGATACGATCCGCACGACCGAAGAGATCGAGAATTACATTCAGCTTCCGGCGCTTGCGGCTATTCCAACTATCGACTCAATGCCTAAGCGTAAATTGCTGCTGGTCGGCTCCGGCGGCAACGGCGCCGAGACTGAGGACCGATCTACGTCTGAACTGCTGATCCACGCCGATCCGCGTTCATCCTTGGCGGAAGCTTATAGGCAGCTTAGAACGTCGATCCTGCTTTCAACGGCCGGACATGCACCGAAATCGCTTTTGATAACGTCCAGCCTTCCTTCAGAAGGCAAGACGACGACCGCGACGAATACGGCCATCAGCCTTGCACAGACCGGGGCCAAGGTCCTTATCATCGACGCCGATATGCGGCGGCCGCGACTGCATTCTGTGTTCAATATCATGAACGGCGAAGGACTCAGCACGCTGCTGTCCAGCGAACTCAGCAAGCAAGAGGTCGACAGCGTCATTAAATATGACGAAGGCACAAAGCTTCATATGCTGACCGCGGGCCCGATACCGCCGAATCCGGCCGAATTGATAGGTTCCGAGCAGATGGCGAACCTTCTGAAACTGCTCCAGAGCGAATATACGCACATCGTCGTCGATTCGCCGCCGATCGCTTCATTCACGGACGGTGTGCTGATAGCATCGATGGTTGACGGTGTTATTCTTGTCGTCCATGCTGGAAAGAGTTCGCGTCAGGTCATTCGGCGGTCGCGCCAGATCCTGCAGGATGTCGGTGCAAAGATCTTCGGCGTCGTTCTGAACAACGTCAATCTGCGGTCTCAGGACAATTACTACTATTACCAGAGCTATTATCATCGCGACAATTATCGGCAATCGGACGATGTCGAATGATCGCGGGGCCATTCTTCAATAATTAATATGACCAAAAATGTTCGTGTGGCGGTTACCGGCGCCGGCGGTTTCATCGGCAGCCATTTGGTGACGTTTCTAAAGGAAAAAGGTTATTGGGTTCGCGGCATCGATCTGAAATACCCGGAATTTTCTCAGACGGATGCCGACGAGTTCGAAATTCTCGATCTGCGCCGGTGGGATAGCTGTCTTCAGGCGACACGCGGCGTTGATGAAGTGTATGCGCTCGCCGCCGACATGGGCGGAATGGGATTCATTTCATCGCACCACGCCCAGATCCTGTACAACAATTCGCTTATAAACCTTCACACTCTTGAGGCTGCCCGCGTGAATGGCGTCGGCCGCTATCTTTACACAAGTTCTGCCTGTATTTATCCGGAACATCTTCAGGAGACGACCGACGTCGTTCCGCTTCGCGAAGAAGATGCCTATCCCGCCTACCCGCAGGACGCATACGGCTGGGAAAAGCTCATTTCTGAACGTCTCTGCATGCACTATCGCGAAGATTACGGGATAGAGACACGTACCGTACGTTTTCATAATATCTTTGGAGAGAAGGGAACCTGGGAAGGCGGCCGGGAAAAAGCCCCTGCGGCCATGTGCCGAAAGATCGCACATGCAAAGCTCACCGGCGACCACTCTATCGAGATCTGGGGCGACGGCGAACAAACCCGCTCGTTCTGCTACATCGACGATTGCGTCGAGGGGATCTATCGCCTAATGCGTTCCGATTTTAGCGAGCCGCTGAATCTCGGCCAGGACCGCATGGTCTCCATCAACGAACTGGCGGATATCATAGCGAACATTGCCGGGATCGAGGTCAGGAAACAGCATATTGACGGCCCGCAGGGCGTTCGCGGCAGAAACTCGAACAACGACAAACTTCGCGAGGTGCTTGGATGGGAGCCGGCCATCTCTCTCGAGGACGGCTTGAGGGATACATATAAGTGGATCGAACAGCAGGTAATAGAATCTGCTCGGGCGGCAAATTCAGGGAAAGCGGCACAGGTTTGAACTAAGTAATGGACGAGAATCGCGATCTGAAAAAGATAGCGCTGGTCATTCCCGTCTATAATCGCCGGGAAACCACGCTGCAGGGCCTTCGCAGCCTTTCACGAATCGATACTACAGGACTGTCTGTCCGAATATTTGTCGTGGACGACGGTTCGACCGACGGCACCGCGGACGCGGTCAGGCGGGATTTTCCCGAGGTGACCCTGATCCACGGCGGCGGGAATCTGCATTATGCCGGTGGTACGAACCGCGGCGTCGAGACCGCGATGGAATGGGACCCGGACTTCGTCGTTATGATGAACGACGATTCGGTCTTTCATGAACAATTTCTGCAGCGGCTGGTCAGGACCGCGACCGAAAACCCGCGCTCGATCGTCGGAGCATTACTTCTTCTTTGGGATCGGCCGCACAAGGTGTTTCAGGTCGGCCAGGTTTGGAAGACCTGGGAAGGCGGCTGGATCATCCCGGACGACCTAACGGCTTTCAACGTGCCGCAGGAACCGTTTCGTGTCGAATGCATTGTCGGGAATTGCGTGATAGTGCCGGCCGACGCCATTCGCCAATGCGGGCTTATGGACGAAAAGCGGTTCCCGCACGGTTGGGGCGATGCACAGTATTTTATGAGGCTGCGTAAGGCCGGATGGAACCTGTTTGTCGATCCAAAAGCTTTCGTCTGGTGCGAACCGAACACATATCCGGCGCCGCTTCATACGCTGCCGCCGCGCCGCATCCTGGATGTCCTGTTCCGGGACCGCCGTCACCCGCTGAATCTCGGCCGGCAGTTCATCGCCCGTTGGGAATCGTCGCCGGGGAAGATGCAGGCGATCGCGGCTTTCGGCGTTTATGCCGCACAGATCGGAACGAAAGCGTTTAAGAACCTTACGTCCGGCCGCCGGCATTAAACGGCGCTTAGATCCCTTTAATTATGCCGCAAGCTATATTCGCCTGGAGCTATCTCGAATGGGGCGGAGCACAGATCTATTTTCTCTCCATCATTAAACACGCCCCGGCAGACTGGAGGTTCAGAATTCTTCTGCCCGCCGATTCGTCGCCGGAGATAGTCAAATTCTTTACTCGCGATAATACCGAGATCGAATTTCTTGATTTTTCACTCGATACGGCTCCGCCGCGGTCGCTCTGGCATCGTTTCTCGCGGCATTGCCGCCGCATTGCAGCCGAGCAGCGGATGAAGAAGCGCCTCGAATCGATCGGCATTGCGGACAAGATCGTTCATATCGAAACGGCGCCCTGGCAATCCTGGACATTTCTTTCACGACTGGCTCGTGCCGGGAATGTTTTTGTCACGATGCACAATTCGCTGCCGCGCGTAGAGTCGTGGCGAGAGAATGTGTGGCGGCGGCGATTTCGGTACCTCTTTAGGATCAAGGGTTTCCATCTATTTAC